>JASFRE010000339.1:0-5437 GCA_050115055.1 Candidatus Eiseniibacteriota bacterium
ACGATCCGGAGCTGGGTCGACGACGGCCTGCTCGCCGACGGGAACGTCAACGAGTGGGGCCTGGCCGACGACCTGCGCCACGTCGTCCGCAGCGAGGGCGAGCTCGCGGCGGCGGCGAACGTGCTGCTCGAGCACGGCAATGCCCGGGAGGCGGTGAAGCTGAACCAGGTCAACTGCGTGCTGTTCCGGGAGAGCCCGTCGGCCTGGGGGCGGCTCGCGAAAGCCTGGAGCCGTGCCGGCGAGCCCGCCGAGGCGCGCGACGCGGCGGAGCGGGCGCTGCGGCTCGATCCCGACCCCGAGAGCATCGCGGAGCTGCTCGAGTTGATCGACCCGCGGGAAGAACAGGCCGAGGACTGACCTGTAGGGGTTTTTTCGGCGCCAGTTCAGGTTTTGGCGGATTGCCGGCGGCCCGGGGGCGCGATACACCATTGCGGTCAGACCCCGGCCCCCACCGTCGTGCGCCCGAGGCGCGCGCGAGAGGAACGCATGCGATCCGCCGTCCCCGTCCTCTTCGTCGTCCTGATGTCGCTCGCCGGCCCGGGCGCCTCGCTCGCCGGCGAGGAAACGCTACCGCCCCACGTCCTGCGCGCCGACGAGGTCGCCGGCCGCGCGGTCCCGGTGCCGGCGTGGTCCGCGCAGAGCCCGCAGCGGCTCGCCCGGGTGGACGGCAGGCTCTATCAGAAGAGCGGCGACCTCTGGCTCGCCGTGGTGGAGGATCGCATCACCGTGCGGCTCGCCGAGGGCGTGCGGGACTGGAAGGAGCTGGTCGCCCGCGCCGCCGGACTGGACGCCGCCGCGTTCGCGGGACTGGAGACGCTTGTTCCGCTGCGCACCAACAAGCTCGGCATCGTCGATCTCCAGGTGCCCGACGGCAGCGACCTCGTCGCGTGGTGCGAGCTGGTCGAGGGCACCGGGCTGGCCCGCTACGCCGAGGTCGCGAGCCTCGGCTTCTACCAGGCCACGCAGACCGATCCGATGTACGCCGACCAGTACGCGTTGAACAACACCGGACAGACGGGCGGCACGCCCGGCGCCGACGTTGACGCGGAGCGCGCGTGGGATCTCACCGCCGGCGACCCGTCGGTGATCGTGGCGGTGCTCGATTCGGGCACCGACGTGGACCACGAGGACCTCGCGCTCAACATCTGGCACAACGAGGGGGAGATCCCGGCGAACGGCATCGACGACGACGGGAACGGGTACGTGGACGACTGGGAAGGCTGGGACTTCGCCGGGAACGACAACGATCCGCGCTCCAGCAACTACCACGGCACGTTCGTGATGGGGATCGTCAACGCCGCGGGCAGCAACGGCGTGGGTGTGGCCGGGCTCGCCGGCGGGCTGGGCGGCCCCGGCGTGCGGGGCATGGCGCTCGCCGTGGGCTCGACGGGTCCCGACGGGGCCGTGGTGGACGACGCCATCCTCTACGCCGTGGAGATGGGCGCGCGGGCGATCACCATGAGCCTGTCGATCGGCGAGTCCCAGGCGATCGACGACGCGCTCGACTACGCCTACAACACCCACGACGTCTTCATCGACTGCGCGGCGGGAAACTCCGGCTCCTCCGTCGGCTACCCGGCCCTGCGCCCGGAGGTGATGGCGGTCGGCTCGACGGATCACGACGACGCGAGCAGCGGCTTCTCGAACCCCGGCCCCGAGGTGGAGGTCTCGGCCCCCGGATCGAACGTGCTCTCCACGGGCCTCGCCGACAGCTACACCTACAGCAGCGGCACCTCGTTCGCCGCGCCGTACGTGGCGGGCCTCGCGGGCCTGATCTACAGCCGCAATCCCGGCCTTGCCGCGGCCGACGTGCGCCAGCTCATCATCGACAGCGCCGAGGACGTCGGGGATCCGGGCTTCGACGAGCGCACGGGCCACGGCCGCATCAACGCCTTCGAAGCGCTCTCGGCCGCCGCGAACTCGAACGGTACGCTGGCGCTCGACCGGGCGGCCTACGCCTGCGGAGGCGCCGTCGGCGTGACGGTCTCCGACATCGACCTCGCCGGCGCCGGCCCGGTGACGGTGACGGTCTCGAGCGGCAGCGAGCCGGCCGGGGAGCCGCTGGCCTTGACGGAGGTCGGGGCCGGCTCGGGCGTGTTCCGCGGCACGCTCGCGACGGCCGTGGGCGCCGCCACGCCCGGCGGGACCCTGCAGATCGCCCACGGCGACACCATCGTCGCGGAGTACGTCGATGCAGACGACGGCGCCGGCGGGCTCGGCGTGACGAAGACGGCGGCAGCACAGGTGGACTGCGTACCACCGGCGATATCCGGCGTGGGCGCCACGAACGTCGGAACCGACAGCGCCACCGTGGTCTGGACCACCGACGAGGCGTCGGACAGCCGCGTACGCTACGGCGACGCGACCCCACCGGATGCACAACAGAGCGCCGCCGGACTGGCGGTGCAGCACGCAGTGCAGCTGCAGGGACTGACCGAGTGCACCGTCTACAAGTTCGAGGTGGAATCGGCGGACGCGGTGGGGAATGCGAGCCTCGACGACGACGGCGGCAGCTACCACGTGTTCGAGACGCTCGTCACCCTTCCCGGCATCGGCGTGGTGCCCTGCCACCAAGGTCAGGTGTTGCTGGACCGCGCGTCTCCCTACGGCTGCGACGCGCAGGTGGGCATCACCGTGCTCGACCTCGACCTCGACACCGACCCGGGCCAGGTGGAGTCGGTGCCGGTCCTGCTCACGTCGTCGAGCGAACCCGCGGGCGAATGGGTCGATCTCGCCGAGATCAACGCCCAGAGCAGCCGCTTCGAAGGACTGGCGCCGCTCCACCGCGGCGCGCCGGCGGCGGGAGATGGCCGGCTTGCCGTGGGCCCGGGCGACCTGATCACCGCGACCTACTTCGACGCCGACGACGGCGAGGGCGGCAGCCGGGTCGCCACGGTGCACTCCACCGCCGACTGTACCGCCCCCTTCATCGGCGACCTGCGCGTCACCGGCATCGCCGCGACCCGCGCGCTGGTGGAGTGGAGCACCGACGAGCCCGCGACCTCGCGGGTCGAGTTCGGCGACGACGCCGCGCTCGGGAGCGTGGTCGAAGACCTCACGCTCGTCACCGAGCACAGCGTGGTGATCTCTCCGTTCGATGCGTGCGATCGCGCGCACTTCCGCGTGGTCAGCAGCGACGCGGACGGCGAGGCGCGGGTGGCGGACGCCGCCGGCGTGCCGTTCTCGTTCAACACCAACCTGATTCCAGGGCTCGTCTGGCACGAGACGTTCGAGACCGACACCGGCTGGCAGCTTCCCGACGAGTGGGAGCGCGGGACCCCGCAAGGGCTCGGCACCCACGAGGGCGATCCCGCCGCCGCCTGGAGCGGGTCGTTCGTCATCGGCAACGACCTCTCGGGCCAGGGCAGCCGGCCGGGAGACTACGAGCCCAGCACTGCGAGCTCCGCGATCTCGCCCGCCTTTTCCACCCGGCAGGAGCGCGACCTGGAGCTGATCGTGCACCGCAAGCTCGGCGTGACCAGCACGGACGAGGCGAGCATCCACGTGATCACCAGCGGCACCGATCAGGTCTGGACCAGCAACTACCAGGTGGACGACCCGGATTGGTGGGTGCAGACCCGCGACATCAGCGGCTGGGCCGACAACCAGAGCACGGTGCAGCTCGAGTTCCGCATCGAGTCCGCCGACGCCGACACCTCGTTCGGCTGGAACATCGACGAGATCATCGTCAAGGACGCGACACTGCCCGACTACGCCGCCTGCAACGACTGCAGCGGCCCGCCCGCCTTCGCCGGCCTGACCTCGGTGGTGGATCCCGATCCCTGCGGCGCCGGCGGCCTGCTGTTGCAGTGGCAGCCGGCCCCCGCCTGGGGTACTGGAACCGGCGGCACCTTCGACGTGCATCGCGGCACCACGCCCGACTTCGTACCCGACGCGTCGAACCGGATCGCTTCCGGCCTCGGCGGCACCTCGTGGACCGACGCCGGGGCGCCGGTGGACGTGCCGGTCTGGTACGTGGTGCGCGCGCGCAACGACGAGTCGTGCGGCGGCGAGGGGCTCGCGGATGACAACGCGGTGCGCCTCGGCGCGACGGAGACCACGGCGCTCTCGCTGCCGACACCGGTCGGCGCCACGCTGTCGGTCGTTGTGGTGGGGAGCGCCCACGCGCGGCTCGAGTGGGTGCCGGTGGCCGGGGCCCAGCGCTACGCGATCCTGCGCGGCGGCGCGCCGGACTCCTCCGACGCCGTGGAGGTCGGTACCGCCGACGGCGCGACGTACGAGGACGTCGACGCCGTCATCGACCCGGCCACGCTTTACTACCGGGTCGTCGCGGTGGACGCCTGCGGGCGCTACGAGTAGTCAGCCCTTCTTCTTCGAGCGCAGGAACTCGTCCGACCAGGGAATCCAGCCGTCGTCGTCGGGCTCCCGCGGTCCAGCCTTGCCGTGCGGCAGCTCCACGCGTACCCACACCTCCTCGCCCCGGTTCTCGACGGGGTAGACCCGCGCGCAGTTGGAGCGACCGCCGGCCGGCTCGCCGCTGCGCAGGTCGAAGGTCCAGCCGTGCATGTGGCAGATCACCCGACGCCCGTCCTCGATGCGGCCGTCGGCGAGGGAGGCGCGCATGTGCGGGCAAGCGTCCTGCAGGGCGTGCAGCCGGCCGCCCGCACGAAAGACGGCCACGCGCTCGCCGCCCGCGTTCACCGCCCGGCCCTTGCCCTCGACGAAGTCGGCGTTCCTGCCGACGCGATACCAGTGGTCCACACCGTGAGAATACACGGACGCGCCGATCACGACTCGGCCTGGCGCGCCTCGACGACGACAGGCGCCGGCCGTTGCGGAAAATGCGGTAGAGTCAACGAATCAGGGGAGGAATCCGATGCGGGAGGAGGGACGGCGTGCGCTGTGGACGGCGCTGGTGGTTCTGGGCCTGCTCGCGGCGCCGGTGGCCGCGCAGACCGCGAGCGACATCTGGCTGCTGCCCGTCGGCGGCGACGGCGTGGGCGCACCCACCCGGGTCACCGACCGGGACGGCTACGACAACCAGCCGCGCTTCCTTCCCGACGGTCGCGCCCTCGTCTACGCCTCGCTGCGCGACGGTGGCACCGACATCCTGCTCCACGATCTCGCCACCGGAGAGTCGCGGGTGGTGGTCGGCACGCCGCAGAGCGAGTACTCGCCGACGCCGATCCCGGGCCGCGATGCGATCTCCGTGGTGCGCGACTACGGCGACCTGAAACAGCAGCTGTGGAGCTTCCCGCTCGGCGAGGGTGAGCCCGAGCTGCTGCTGCCCGACGTCAACCCGGTCGGCTACCACGCGTGGATCGACGCCGAGCGGCTGATCCTCTTCGTGCTGGGCGAGCCGCACACGCTGGAGCTCGCGCGGGTGGGACCCGGCGCCGGCACCGTGTTCGTTGAGTCGCCGGGACGGGCGCTGGCGGCGATGCCGGGCGGCGACGAGATGAGCTTCGTCGACAAG
>JASFRE010000340.1:0-5427 GCA_050115055.1 Candidatus Eiseniibacteriota bacterium
GGATGAGCCGCGGCCCGACCCGCCGGAAGGTCGCATCGTCGTCCGTGGCGCGCTCGATCCGGTAGCCGAGATGATCGCTCTCGGCCGTCGCCGTCCAGCGCAGCAGGATGGCGCCGGCGACGGGCGTGGCGGTGAGGCGCGCGAGCTGCACCGGCGAGGGATCGGTGCACTGCAGCGGCAGCACCCGGAAGCTGCCGTGGGTCGCGACCAGCAGCCGACCGCGCTGCACGTGGACGACGCCGGTGGTGGCCAGTAGCCGCACGTCGCCCACGATGTGCAGGTCGCCGATGTCCGAGTTGTCGATCACCCGCAGCCCCTCGTCGACGAGCGTCACGTAGGCGTGATCGCCGTCGACGGCCAGGCCCTGCACCCGCCCCTCCCAGACCAGGCTGCCCTCGAGGATCGGGGCGGAGGGCACGGTGATGTCGACGATCGCCACCCCGGCCGCCCCGCTGCTGTTGCCGGGCCGGCCGCAGAGGACGAAGAGCGTGTCGCCGGCCGGCAGCAGCGCCTTGGCGGGCGCCGGAAGGTCGAGGCTTGCGACCTCCACCGGCGCCTCGAGGCGCGAGATGTCGAGGACCCGCAGGCCGCCGCCGAGGACGAACGCCCATGTGCCACGCACGAGCACGTCGCCCCCGTACTGGTCGAGCGTGGCGACCCGGCGCGGGGCGGTCGGATCGGAGACGTCGAGGAACTCGAGCCCGAGGACCGTCGACATCACCGCCGCGCCGCCGTCGACGTCGATCGCCATCGGCTCGTTCCACTCGGGCTCCAGGAGGTACTCGCCGACCAGTGTCGGCGTGGCCGGATCGCTCACGTCGAGCACGCGCATGGCGGGTCGCGTGGCCTGGATCTCGGAGCGCCCCTGGTCGGTGACGAAGGCATGGCCGCCGTCGACGGCGATGTCGTTGAAGCCGCCGCGCTCGAAGTCGTCGCGCATCCCGATCACGGTCATCGAATCCGGCTCCGAGGCATCCAGCACCACGAGTCGCGCCCAATAGCAGCAGCCGCCCTCGGCGAAGTAGAGGGTGTCGCCGACCGCCTCGAAGCCGTTCGGCCACCAGGGATCCGGCACCGCGGTGACGAGCGGCGGCGTGAACGGCACCGACAGGTCGACGACCTCGAGATGATCGCTGCCGACGTACGCCACGCCGTCGCCGCGGTCGACGGCGACGCAGCTCCCGGAGACCGGGATGCTGCCGATCGCCACCGGGCGCTCCGGGTCGACGCCGCTCAGCACCAGGGAGAGATCGAGGATCTCGAGTCCGAAGTCGTCGAGGACGAAGCCCTGATCGCCGTCGATCACGATGTCCCGGCCGTAGGTCGCACCCGGCATGCGCGACCCGTACAGCCCTCCGGTCACGTCGTACGGGTCCTCGAAGCCGACGACGCGGACGCTGGCGAGCCAGCCCAGGGTGAACGCGTAGGGGGCCGACAGCGCCACACGGTACGGGGGGGGCGACATGCCGCGGCTGTCGGCGACGACGGGTGATCGCGGTGCCGTGATGTCCACGGTGACGACCGCCGACAGGGTGGTGACCACCAGCACGGAGCCGGCGACCTCCACGTCGCGCGCGGTCCCCAGCGCGACGGTGGCGACGATGGCCGGCGACGCGGGCTCCCCGAGGTCGACGACCTGCACGCCGGCTGCCGAGTCGGCGACGTAGGCGATACCGGCGTCATCGAGGAGCGCCACGCTGACCGCGTCGCCGGGCGTGGCGACGCGACCGAGGGGCCGCGGCGCGGTCGGGTCGCTGACGTCGAAGACCTCGAGGCCGCCTTCCGGCCCGCCGCCCTCCGCGACGCACGCCAGCTCGCCGCGGATCGCCAGCGCCTCGGCGGCGCCGTCCGTCGGCACCATGGCCACGAGCTGCGGATCGAGCGGCTCCGTGACGCTGTAGACCAGCAGCCCCTGGTCGCCGGCCGCCAGCCAGAGATGATCGCCGGTCAGGACCAGGTTGCGCGCCGCGCCCGGCAGCGCCACCGGCACGATGTGCGGTGTGAAGGCGCCGTAATCGATGCAGTCGTCGGCCTGCCCGGCACCCACGGTGAGCGAGAGCAGCACGGCCGCGACGGCGGGGGGCCAGCCGGCGGCGAGGCACCACCGGGCGGCGAGGGGCCACCGGGCGGCGAGGGGCCACCGGGCGCGGGTGGCGGACCCGTCTCGTACGGTGAACAGGGGAGCGTGCATGATCGTGCTCCCGGGCGGCGGGATCCGGTCTCGGCGTGCCGTCGCCGCGGGCCGGGCGACGCGCGCCATGACTCGATCATAGCAGGTGTCGCCGCCTCACGGTCCATTCCCCCAGCCGGCCCTGAGCGCCCCGTCGGCCGCCTGCTCGAGCCGGATCGGCACGCCGCAGGTGGCGCTCAGCCGGAGCTCGCGCCGTCCATGCTGGAGCTGGCGCCACGCGAGTCGCAGGCCGCCGATTCGCACCGGCCCCAGGTGCCACGTCGGCGTCATGTCGAAGCGGATCGCGTCCAGACCGCTCGACCGGTCGTGGCTCCAGCCGATGCGGTAGAGCATCGTCGCCCCCCGCCGCCACTCGGCGCCGAGCCCCAGGGCATGGCGGTGGCGCGCGTCGCCGCCATTGCCGCTGCGCCCGCCGCGCTGCCGCTCGCTCACGCGACGCACCGACCAGGAGGTATGCCACCCGCCGAGCACGGCGACGACGTGCTGGAGCGCCTGGATGTCCTGGTCGTCACTGCGCCGCCAGGTCACACCCAGCGGCCCGCGCAGCGCGGCCGCCTCGACGGTGACGGCCCAGTCGACCCAGCGCAGGGTGCGACCGCTCTCGTAACGCCTCCGGTACAGGCTGGGTCCGAAGCGCAGATGATCGACGGCCACGCAGGTCAGCTGCAGCCGGCTCTCGGCGAAGCGCTGCTGATCGGGGCGAAAGCTCCAGGCGTGCGCGTAGCCCAGCGCCACGCGCGGGCCGCGGCGCGTGCGGAGATCGAGCCCGGTCGTCACCCGGCTCCTGTCCTTGCGGGCGTGCAGGTCGGCGTCCAGAGTCTCGACGAGATCGGTCTCGAGCTGCAAGCTGGCGTCGAGGAGAGCCTCCGACTGGTCGACCTCCTCGTCGACGCGCCGCAGCACGGCGTTGCCATGGACGGAGCTGCCGGCCATGCGGCCGCTCGCCCGGAACCGTCCGGTCGGCATGACCGAGACGCTGGTGCGGTGCGGCGCGTCCCCGGCCGCCTGGATGCCGACGCTGGCGATCCGCAGACGCTCGAGCCCGCTGCGCAGCGCGCCGCCGAGCGTCGCGCCGACGATGCTGTCGAGGCATCTGGGGACCGAGAGCTCGATCGGCGGCGAGACCGTGACGGCGCCTCCCGCCTCGTCCCAGCCGCCGGCGACCGGATCGAGGTCGCCGCCGGGATCCCAGGAACGCTCCCGACGGTCGATCGTGTCGGGACCGGCCTCGCCATCCGGATCGGTCGGCCCGCCGATGGGCGGCGGATCCACGACATCGTCGAGACCGGCCCGCGCGGCCGTCGCGCCGCCGAGGATGAGCAGCGCGAGCAGCAGCCCCAGCCAGGCGGGCGCCGGCGCCACGCGTCGGAGTGGCGGGGCGTCGTCGGACATTCGGCGCTGGGCGTGGTCGCACGTCGAGCGCTGCGCGTTCCGGCAAGGGGTGGGATGGATCACGCTGCGGTGCGTTGGGTGGGCGGAGGTCCTGTCGACCTGAGACGTACCGGGTGGCGGCGGACGAGGGGGCGACCCGGGTCGACCGGCAACGTGCAGTCTATCACGTTCCTTCACGTGCGTCGCCACGGGTCGCGCGTGCGTCGTCGCCACGGGTCGCGCGTGCGTCGTCGCCACGGGTCGCGCGTGCGTCGTCGCCACGGGTCGCGCAGCGGCCTCCGTGGCGCGGCACGCCGGTCTCAGTAGGCCGATGCGCTGCTGACCCGGAAGGGCAGGGTCAGCGTCCCGAACATCTCGCCCTCCAGGGCGTTCACCAGGTCGTAGCGGAAGACCACGCGGCGGGCGCCCGGGTCGACCCGCTCGAAATACAGGTAGCCGCTGACGCTGCCGCCCGGCTCGACGACGCCCTCGGGCAGCGCGTTGGCGAGCATGTAGTCGGTCGGTAGGAAGAGCTTGCGCCAGTAAGTCGTGTAGTGCCGGTTGTAGGTCGGATCGTAGCGAAACGCGTGCGCGTAGGCGTCGATCGACGGGTAGAGGGGATGATAGTAGGGGGCGACATAGAAGCCCCGGTAACCGAAGGCGGGCTCGAGGACCGGCGTCGTGGTGGTCGCGACCGGCTCGTCCACCGTCCCCGTCATCTCGAAGGGGGGCAGGGCCGAGTAGCGGTGACCGTCCATGCTGATCAGGGCGACCTCACTGTAGCGCAGCCGCAGCGGGCGTTCGCCGTCGTTCTGGATGGTGACGTGCAACGGGGTCACGTGCTGGACGACGTCGCGACGCCCGTTCCAGGCATCGGCCTCGATCACGGCGCTGACCCCGTCGACCTCCGAGACGCCCGTCTCCGGGTGGTATGGGTCCAGCCGGGCGCTCGAGGCGGGAGTGAGGTCGGCCTTGCGGGCACAGCCGCCGAGTAGCAGCGTGGCGGTCGCGACGAGTGCCGGTAGCACGGCGAACCGCATCGAGCCGAGCGCCATCCGCACCGGTGCGTGAGGTGTCCGGCGCCGTGAGCACGGCCGCGTGCCCGGACGATCCGGGTCGCGCGCGCCCCCGTCACGCGCGGTCACGACCGCCTGCATCAGGGCGTCGCGGTGGTCCGCCTGGCCTGTCGCCTCGGCACCAGCATGCACGCCATGCGTCCTCGCTGTCATCGTCTCCTCCATGCCGATGGGCTGCCTCGCCTCGGCCCCGGTGGTGTCCCTGCAGTCCGGGACGGCTTCCCGGGCACCGGAGCGGTGCAGCAGTTTCGGGTCGTTTCTTGCGTCAGTCGTTTCTGCGTCCCGCGTCATGTATGAGAGAAGCAAGGACTGCGCCGGGTTCGCGCGGGGACGCGCGGTGCTCGTGGGCGGCGAATCGCCCGCGTCACACCGCCCGGTGTGCAAAGCGTGCAACGACCGTTGTAGGATCTGAGGAGCATGATCACCATCCTCGTCAACGAATCGGCCGGCGCGCTGGAACCGAGACCGCGTGTCGACACGCTGCGCACGGCGGCGGCGCGTCATCTCGACGGTGCACGGATCGTCGGGACCCACTCCGCGGAGGAGATGCGGGAGCGGTTGGGCGCGCTGGTGCGCGACGGCGCGACGCGCCTCGGCGTGGCCGGTGGCGACGGCACGATCGGCCTCGCAGCCCAGGAGCTCGCCGGCACGGAGGTCGCGCTGGGGATCGTGCCGCTCGGCACGATGAACAACTTCGCGCGCTGTGTGGGCATTCCCCTCGACATCGAGGAGGCGCTGACGGTTCTCGCCGAGGGACGGGTGGTGGGCGTCGACCTGGGACGGGTGGGC
>JASFRE010000341.1:0-5402 GCA_050115055.1 Candidatus Eiseniibacteriota bacterium
CCCGACCGTCTCGATCTCTGACGCGAAGGAGAGCGGGTCGAGGAGCTCGGCCGTGGCGACGTCCCAGCCGCCGATCGGGAAGGCGGACGTCAGGTAGTGCACGCCGCCCGGATCGGCGGTGCGCGTGTACATCAGGTGCCAGTCGCCGGTGACCGGGTTCTCCTGCAGGTACACGGCGCTCATCAGCGACGAGTCGTCGTTGGTCACCATGGGTACGCCGGCGTCGGTCCAGACGACGCCATCGGGCGAGGTGGCGAGCGCCACCGCTCCACGGCGACCGGTACCGCCGTAGCCCGGGTGGGTGAAGGCCGTGGCGAGCAGCACGAAGCCGCCGTTCAGCTCGGCGAGGAACGGATCGCGGCAGGCGCTCCACTCCCCCGCAGCGTCCCAGTCGGCCCAGTTCGGGTCGGGATGGTAGGCGGCGTTCGCCACCGACAGGTCGGTCCAGGCGAAGAGATCGTCGGAGGCCGCGAAGCCGATCCTCTGGTTGTAGCTCGAGTCCACCCCCGCATAGGCCATGACGTAGGCCCAGTTCGTCCCCGCGAATGGCAGGTCGGTGGCGACGACGTGTGGTGCCCAGACGTTGCGCGCCTTCCAGCCGTTCTGCGGATCGATCCCGAGCACCGGTCCATGCACCGTCCAGTGCTCGAGATCGGTCGAGGTGGCGTGTCCGAAGGCCACCTCGTCGCCCGGCACCGCCCAGCCGCCATCCGGACTGCCGCTGACATAGAACAGGTGGTAGGTCCCGTCGATCTCGATGAGCGTCTGGTCCTTGGCGTAACGATCCGGGGCCTCCTCGAAGTAGAGCTGCTCGAAGTCCTCGTCCGGCAGGGCGGCGCCCACCTCGCTGGCGAGCCCGGCGGCGGTGATCCCGATGGCGATGGCGGTGCCCAGCGCGAGCCGTCTCGCGAGCCGCGCTGTCGCGGACACATCAACGTCACGCGCATCGAACGGGTGACGTAGCCTGGTCGGGGTCGCGAACGCGCGATGCGACCGTCGATCGGGATGCGGACGCGCGTGGCGCGCGCGGACGGAGGAGTTTCGAGGATCCGACATGCTGCGCTCCCCTTTTCCTGGTGACGGATGCTGGAAGTGAAGCTGCGGCCCGCAGCACGGCTCTCGGTGGTGCGTGTTGCACTCCATTGTCGAAACGGACTGGCGGGACGGCCTCTTTCTGCCGTGGTGTCGCGGAACGGAGAGAAGCGTACACCGGCGCATGAAGCATGACCAGCGCAGAAGGCGGAGAACCGCGTGCCGGAGCGCAGATCGTGCGCTGGCGGCGAACGGAGCGCGCGGCTGTCGACCTCCTTCCGGTCGCCGGACCGGCCGGAGAGCTCGCGGCTGCCGGAGGCGTCGGCGCCGGGGTCCGCCGGACACCGCAGGCCGCCCCGCGCGGGCGCGGTCGCGCCGGACGGTGCCGGCGGCGACCGGCCTCGCCGTCCATCGCGCCCGGCCGGCGAGCCGGAGGGCAGCGGCAGCGGCTGCTCAACAGGGGAGCAGCGGCGGGCGGGGCCCGCGGTCCTGCGCCTTCCCCGGGCCCCACCGCCGGCGCTCTCGCCGCGCCCCCGGCGCTGCGGCCGCGCCCCCAAAGCCCCCTTGGCGCCGGGACGAGATCCTGTAGAATAACGGCCCTTTTGCACCGAAGCCCCGGAGCCTCAGGACCGTCAACCCCCCCGGCACTGGCCGCCGGGGGGCGGAGATCTCCATGTCTAGCTACACGACAGCCGACATCCGCAACATCGCCCTGGTCGGGCATGCCAGCGCGGGCAAGACCCAGCTGGCCGAGGCCATCCTCCATACATGCGGGGTCACCAACCGGCTGGGAAACGTCGCCGACGGAACGTCGACGCTCGACCACACCGACGAGGAGAAGGAGCGCGGCTGCAGCGTCGAGAGTCACGTCTGCCACGTCTCGCATCGCGGCAAGACCGTCAACATCGTCGACACGCCGGGCTCGATGGCCTTCGTGGGGCCGGCCATCGCCGGGCTGATGGGCGCCGAGACCGCGGTCTGCGTCATCTCCGCCAGCTCCGGGATCGAGGTCAACGCGCGGCGCATGATGGACACGGCGCGCGAGTACGGCCTCGGACGCGCCGTCGTCATCAACAAGATCCAGGCCGAGAACGTCGACCTCGCCGCACTGGTCGGTCAGATCCAGGAGGTATTCGGCACCGAGTGCCAGCCGATCAACCTGCCAGCCGGTGGCGGCACCAGCGTCATCGATTGCTTCACCAACGAGTCGGGCGACGCCGACGTCGGCGACGTGGCGGCCGCCCACGAGGCGGTGGTCGAGGGGATCGTCGCCTCCGACGATGCGATGATGGAGAAGTACCTGGGCGGCGAGCTCGACATGGCGGAGCTGGGCGACGCGGTCGGCAAGGCGATCGCCGGCGGCGATTTCGTGCCGATCATGTTCACCGACGCGCGGGCCGAGGTCGGCATCGGGGAGCTGCTCGACGTGGTCACGCAGTGCATGCCGTCGCCGGTCGACGGCAAGCAGCGCACGCAGACCCGGGGTAGTGGCGACGACGCGAAGTCGACCCCGGTGGCGCCGGACCCGTCGGCGCAGGTGATCGGCCAGGTCTTCAAGATCGTCAACGACACGCGCACCAACATCAAGTACTCGGTCATCCGCGTGCTCTCGGGCACCATCAAGGGCGACACGATGCTGATCTCCGGCGACGACAAGCGCGGCCAGCGCGCCGGCCAGTTGCACAAGATGCAGGGCTCGGACCATGGCGACGTGGACACGGGCATCGCCGGAGACATCATCGCCGCCGCCAAGCTCGACCTGAAGGTGGGCGACGTCGTCCACACCGGCGAGATCGGCACGATCGAGCAGCCGCAATTCCCGGTGCCGATGCTGGCGCTCGCCATCGAGCCCAAGAGCCGCGGCGACGCTGACAAGGTGAACGCCGCCCTGGCGCGCTTCACCGACGAGGATCCCTGCTTCGTCGCCGAGCGCGACCCGACCACGCACGAGCTCCTGATCAAGGGCATGCAGGATCTGCAGCTGCTGTCGATCCTGTCGAGGATGAAGGCGGCCTTCAAGCTCGAGGTGACGACGCGCCCGCCGCGAATCCCCTACAAGGAGACGATCACCAAGACCGCCAAGGAAGTGGATTACACCCACAAGAAGCAGACCGGCGGCGCCGGACAATACGCGCGCGTGATCATCACGATGGAGCCGATGGGCGACGCCGAGGAGGACAAGGACAAGGACTACGAGTTCGTCGACCAGATCTTCGGCGGCGCCATCGACCAGGTCTTCCGTCCGAGCGTCGACAAGGGCGTCCAGAGCCAGATGACCGAGGGCGTCATCGCCGGCTACCCGGTGACCGGCGTGCGGGTGCGGCTCGTCGACGGCAAGACCCATCCGGTCGACTCGAAGGACATCGCCTTCCAGATCGCCGGCAAGGAGGCCTTCAAGAAGGCCATGGCGATGTGCCACCCGGTGCTGCTCGAGCCGATCGTCAACATCGAGGTGACCGTACCGACGCAGTACGTCGGCGATGTGCAGGGCGACCTGGCCAGCCGGCGCGGCCGGCCGCAGGGTCAGGACATGCTGCCGGGCGGCATGGCGGTCATCAAGGCGCAGGTGCCGCTCGCCGAGGTGTCGGACTTCTCGAGCCGCCTGTCCGGGCTCAGCCAGGGACAGGGCAGCTACTCGATGACCCTCAGCCACTACGAGCAGGTGCCGGCCAACGTCCAGGCGCAGATCGTCGAGGCCGCCCACAAGGCGAAGGAAGAGGCGGCGAAGTAGGCGGCGGCCGGCGATCCGGCCACGGCTGGAGGCAACACGCGATGAGCCGGTGCCCCGGGGCGGACCTCCCGGGGGCCGGCTCTTGTGTTTGTAACGCACCAGGAGACAAGGGCTTGCGGGTTGCCGCCGCGCCCGCCACGGTGCCCCTCCGAGTCTACATTTGTTGAAACGACTATCCTCGGAACATGATCCTTACGTGAGAGAGAGGCGCGATGCGCGAGGGACGAGACCGGCGATCACCAGGGAGCAAGCGGCTGATGGATGACGACGACGCAGGCCGTGACCACGCCCGGCAGCACGCCGCGCCGCAGCAGTCCGCCTTCCTCGCCCTCCGGCGTGCCCACGACGCCGTCATGGGGCCGGTGGGCGCGCTGCTCCGCGAGCACGGCATCTCGGAGCCGCAGTACAACGTGCTTCGCATCCTGCGCGGCGCCGGCGGGGCGGGTCTGCCCTGCCATGCGATCGCCGAGCGCATGATCACGCGGCTGCCCGATATCACGCGGCTCCTCGACCGGCTCGAGACGGCGGGACACGTGCGGCGCACACGCTCCGAGCGCGACCGGCGCATCATCCAGATCACGCTCGAGCCGTGCGGTCGCGAGCTCCTCGAGCAGCTCGACGGACCGGTGGCCGCGCTGCACACGGCCCAGTTCCGCGGCCTGACCCGCGAGGAGCAACGCGTCCTCGCCGAGCTGCTCGAACGGCTGCGCACCACGTGCCCCCCGGCACCCACCACGGGCGGTGGAGAGCGATCCACCGCGACGCGGAGGTCGAGATGATCCGGATCCGTCGTTCGTCCGAGCGCGGCCACTTCGATCATGGCTGGCTCCAGACCTTTCACACGTTCTCGTTCGCCGACTACCGGGACCCGGAGCACATGGGATTTCGCACGCTGCGGGTCATCAACGAGGACACCGTGCAGCCCGGCAGGGGCTTCGGCACCCACCCGCACCGGGACATGGAGATCGTGACCTACGTCACGCGGGGAGCGCTCGCGCACCAGGACAGCATGGGCAACGGCTCGGTGATCCGGCCCGGCGACGTGCAGCGCATGAGCGCCGGCACCGGCGTCACGCACAGCGAGTTCAATCACTCGAGCAACGAGCCGGTGCATCTCCTGCAGATCTGGATCCTGCCGGAGCGCCGGGGCATCGAGCCCGGGTACGAGCAGATCGAGGTCCCGGCCGACGAAAAGCAGGGACGGCTCCGGCTCATCGCCTCGCGCGATGGCGGCAACGGCTCGGTGACCATCCACCAGGACGCGCGCATCTACGCCTCGCTGCTGGCGCCGGAGCAGCGCGTCGAGCATGCGCTGGCCCCGGGGCGTCACGCCTGGGTGCAGGTGGTCGGCGGCACGGTCGACCTGAATGGCCAGACGCTCGCGCCCGGCGACGGCGCGGCGCTGAGCGACGAATCCACCGTCACGTTGACCGCCGGACACGGTGGAAGCGAGGGTGACGTCGAGCTCTTGCTCTTCGACCTCGGCTAGCAGTGCCGGGCGGATGGCACGGATCAATCATCGAGTTACTTGGGAGGAACCGATGCAGGACACCCGCACGCACTCGCCGAAGCATGCCAGCACCGACCACCCGGTGCACGAGCTCATCGCGCGCCGCTGGAGCCCGTTCGCCTTCGTGGA
>JASFRE010000342.1:0-5388 GCA_050115055.1 Candidatus Eiseniibacteriota bacterium
GCCGATCTTCGCCGTGCAGATGTTGGATGACTGTGCCAGCACATCGGCCGCGCACAGCCACCCCATCCTCTTCACGTCGCGGATGATGAAGCCGCCAAAGTCCATGACGCCGTGCTCGGCGAAGTAGACCGAGTCGTCGTCGAGGATGCCGTGATCCAGGGCGGCCGCGAAGGTCGTGACCTTGAAGGTCGAGCCAGGCTCGAACACATCCTCGACGGCGCGGACGCGCGGGATTGCCCGTCCGGCCTCGATGGCATCGCCCGTGGCGGCCAGCGCCAGCACCTCGCCGCTCCAGACGTCGACCAGCACCACGGTGCCGCTCCGTGCGCCGTGCGCGGCGACGCCCCGGGCGAGCACCTCCTCGACCATCCATTGCAGGCGGCTGTCGATCGCCAGCACGACGTGGTCACCGTGTCGCGGCGGTTTGCCGGGCATCTCGACCGCGAGCGACGGCACGTTGTCGCCGTTGGCGTCACGGTAGGACCAGTGCCATCCGTCCTCGCCGCGCAGGTAGCGGTCCATGCTGCGTTCGACACCCTCGATCGCATCGCCGGCGTGATTCAGCGCGCCGACCCAGCCGCAGCCCGCGACCAGCTTGAGCCGGCGACCGGGGGGCTCGACGCGCACGCCGCGCAGTTCCTCCGCGGCGATCGCCTGCGCGACAGGGTCCGGCAGGTGGACGGTGAGTGCGAGCGGCACGCCGGCCGCGGCGAGATGCGCGTGGACCTCGTCGACCGGGCGGTCGAGGTGTTCCGCCAGGCGCACGGCCAGCGCCCGTCGGTCGCGGACGCGAGCCGGATCGACGGTCAGCGAGTGATCGGCGAGGCTCCTCACCAGGACCCGCCCGCCGCGATCGATGATGTCGCCGCGCAGCCCGCGGTCGATCTCGCGTGCTTCCTGCTGGGCGATCGCCCGCGCCCGGTAACCGTCGTGGCGCAGGACCTGGATGACGAAGAGGCGAGCGCCGAGGATCAGGAAGCAGACGCCGAGCAACGCTCCCAGTGCGAGCACGCGGAGCATGCGGGCGGCAGGCGTCCGCGGCGACGACACCCTCCGGCCACCGCCCCGCCAGGTGCGGCGCATGGCCGCATCACGGCGCGCGCCATGGCCGAGCGCTGTTCCCGGGCGACCGGACAACCACCGGCGCCGGCCCTGCGATCGGCGACCGCCACCCGGCCAGCGGCGGTTCCCGCGACTCCACCACCGATGCATCGTTCTCATGCTCGAACCTCACCGCGCGGCGCCCGAGGCGCTCGCCTGGCAGTGCTCGCAACCTTGCACCGGCGTACACGTCAGGTGCAGCGCGGCGGGGTCGTGATCCGGTCCGGGGTGGTGGGAGGCGCGCGTTGACGGGGCAGCGGAGTGCCTCCCGGGGTCGTCAGGCGGCTCCGGGGCAGCGGTCGCGCGCCGCGCGCCGGCGAGGTCGACGGCACGACGGACGAGGCGACCAAGGGCGCCAGCACCGGGGAGCGGACGTGCTCCCCTGAACGCGAGGGCCGTGGAGACGGGCAGGAGACAGACCGCCTCCGGCGTCGGCGGCACGAGTCCGAGCCGCTCCGCTCTCGGGCCGAGCCGGGGCAGATCGATCAGCTGATCGATCTCGACCGCGACACCGTCGACCTGGCCCTCGAGTCTCTCGACCGCCTGGCGGCGCTCCTCGAGCGCCGCCGAGGCCTCGTAGATCGACAGGTTGAGACTCGAGCGCAGGTAGATCAGACCGATGCCGATCCCCAGCAAACACAGGATGGTGAGTCCACGTCCTCGTCGTCGAATACCGGGCCGGCGCCCTGGTCGCCGAAACCGATCGCTCATGTCCTACTTTCGGCGGGCCACCCGCAACCGTGCGGAGCGTGCCCGCGGATTCTCCGCCGTCTCGCGTGCACCCGGTCGCACGGGACGGCGAAAGAGGACCTCCAGCGGCACGTCGTTCCAACCCGGGGGAGGCGGCAGATCACGCCGCGGTGGGGGCACCGGACGCATGAACCGCTTGACCAGCCGATCCTCGATGCTATGGTAGCTGATCACGCAGAGAATGCCTCCCACACGCAGATTCTCGACTGCTGCTTTGAGCGCCAGCTCGACCTCCTGCAGCTCGTCGTTGACCATGATCCGCAAGCACTGGAAGAGACGCGCCAGAGTGCGCGCGCGCCGGTGGGGTAGCAGCACCGGATCGAGGAGAGCGCGCAGCTCCCCGACCTGTGTCAGTCCGCGCGACTCACGGCCGGCCAGCAGCCGCCTGGCCAGCCGCCCCGCCTCGCGCCGACTGAAGTCGCCGTAGCGTGTGAGCCCTTGCGCCAGCTCCTCCGCGTCGAGCGTGGCGATGAGCTCGTGCGCCGCCGGCCGGTCCTCCCTCGCGTCGAACCGGAGATCGAGAACGCCGTCGCGATCGAAGCTGAAGCCCCGCGAGCTGGCCAGCTGATCGCTCGACATCCCGAGATCGAGAAGCACCCCGTCGATCTTCCCGATCCCGCGTTCGGCGAGAACCCTGGAGAGCAGGCTGGCGCGGGCCTGGACCAGCACCGCCCGCTCCCCGAATCTCTCGAGCTGCATGGTGGCCGCGGCGATGGCGGCCGGATCCCGGTCGAGGCCCACGAGCCTCCCGTCCTGGTCGAGGACGTCGAGGATCGCGCGTGCGTGGCCTGCGCTGGCTCCCACCGTGCCGTCGACGAAGATGCCGCCGGAGTCGGTGACGAGGTAGCTCACCACCTCGGAGACCAGGACCGGTCGATGGACGGACAGTTGCCTTCCCCGGCCGGTGCCAACCCGACGGCCACCACCGGCGTCGCGCACCGGCAGACCTCACGAAGCGTCAGCCGGCGTCAGAAGACCAGCTTCTCGGCGATCTCACCATCGGTCTCCCCGGACTCCGAGTCGTAGGCCTCGTAGATCGCCGGATTCCAGAGCTCCAGATGGTCGTGGACGCCGAGAATCAGCACCTGGGAATCGAGATTGGCCTGCCGTCGCAGCGCTTCCGGGATGACGACGCGTCCCTGATGATCGGGCTCGACGCGCGTCGTCCGCGTGAATATCCTGCGACGGAGACGCCGTGTGTCCTGGATATTGCTTGGCAGGCTCGAGATGCGCGCGGCGTACTCGGTGAAGCCCGGCGCATCCCACAGGAACACGCAACCATCAAAGCCGGGCGTGAACCAGAATTCGAGGCTGCCCTTCTTGGATGCAATGCGACGATGACGGGCCGGGATGTTGACGCGACCTTTGGCGTCGATGGCATGGACGTCCTGACCGTGATAGATCGGACAATCACTGGCCTGGGGGCCCTCGCTCATCGCCGCCACCCGAAACGGAGGTTCACCACTTCGGTATGCCACCAACCCACCTCAACCCACCTCACACCCGGACCATAGTCGTTCCGCGGGGCGGGTGTCAACCAGGATTCAGCTCTTTTTGTCGCTTTTTTTGGCCTGTGGATGAGTGTAACTAACTGGCGCGCTTCGAATTGCTTGGGGACGCCGGACGGCGGGCGAGAGCCCGGCGGGGGGCCCCGCCGGTGCCTGCGGCGGCGTGGCGGCGCCCGTCGGACCGGCCTGGACCGCGGTCGTCACCCACCCGGAAACCACCGCCGGATCGGCCGACTGCCCCGCCCCGGGGCGGGGTCGTGGCTCCCATGACCACGCTGCTCGGCGCGCTCGCCTGGCATGACGATCCGTCCGGTGCGGTCGATGGCGGCGGCCACCCGGTGGCCACCGCAGGCCCCGGCGTCGGGCAGGCGGCCGCCGACCTCGACCGTCTCCTCGCCCACCGACCGGCCGCCCCCTGGCACGAGGTCGAGCGCCGGGACGGTGTCGCCGGGTCGGTCGCCGTCGTCTCGCCGGCCAGCGCCGCGGGCTGGCGGCCGGCCGCGGTCGGCGGCGCTCCACACGAGCTCGTCGCGGTGGTGGCGGGGGGCAACGCTGCACCCGGGGTCGCGCGCCTGGCGGCGACCGCCGATGTCGCCGAGCTGACACGCCGCCGGCTGCTGCCGGTCACCTACGCCGGGGCGCGCCTGCGCGGAGATCGCCTCGAGCTGGTCGCCGACCGTCTCGGGAGCCACCCGCTCTACGTCCGTCGCCGGCCGTACGGTCTGGTCTTCGGGACCAGCGCCCTGCTCCTGGCGCTGCTCGAGCCGCGCAGCCGGCTCGATCCCCTGACCGTCGCCGCGCTCCTCTGCTTCGGACAGCCGCTCGGTCGACGGACGCTGTTCGAGGATGTCGAGGCCCTGCCGGCTGGTGCCGTCGGCACGTGGACGGCGAGGGGCTCCACCCAGCATGCGCCGGACTGGCCGCCGCTGGAGGCGGCGTGCGGCCACCTCGCCGATCGTGCGCGCGCCCTCGGAGCGGCGCTGGAGGCGGCCGTCACCGCCGGGCATCACGCCGGCCAGGCCGGACTCCTCCTGTCCGGCGGTCTCGACTCGCGCCTGCTCCTGGCGCTGCTGGCCCCGGTCCAGGGGCCGCTCGCCGCCTACACCTTCGGCGCCGATGGCTGCCTCGACATCCAGCTCGCCCGCCGTGTGACGGCGCACGTCGAGGTGACGCACCGCGTCCGGCCGACCACGGCGGAGGCGCTCGGGCGGACCCTGCGGCACGGCGTTGCCCTGACCGACGGCACCGTCAGCACGCTGCACTTCGTGGGACTCGAGGTCCTGCCCGGCATGCGCGACGAGGTCGACGCGCAGTGGAATGGCTTCGCAGGCGATGCGATCCTGGGGGGAGCCTTCGCGCACCCGCGCTACCTGCGACCCGGTCCACCGGCGGTCGGCGAGCGTCTGTTCCGCGTGCTCGCGCACATCCTGTCCCCCGGCGCGCTGCCGGGGCTGCTGGTGCCCACCGCGAGCGCATCGCCGGGCGCGGCGCTCAGGCAGGAGTTCGCGGACGCGGTGGCCGCCGCCGGCAACGGCGAGCGCCCCGAGGTGGCGTTCCGGGTCCTGATGCGAGAGCGGGTCGGGCGGCTGGCGGCGTCCGGCCTGGCCCTCGACCGCCACTACCTGCCGGTCATCACGCCCTACGCCAACGGGCCGGTGATCGCCCGCATGCTGCGCATGGCGCGGTCCGACCGTCGCTTCTCACGGCTCCTGCGTGCGACCCTCGGCATCACCGCACCGGAGCTGGCCCGGATCCCGTGGCAACGCACCGGCGCTGCACCGAGCACCCCGTGGCCCTGGCAGGTAGTGCGGCGCGGTTGGCGACGCCTGGCGGCGCGCTGGTCCGGCGGGGCCGGGCCGGCGATGATCGACCCCGGGCCCTGGCTGGCCGGGCCGCTGGCAGCGCGACGGCGTCGCTGGATCGAATGCCTGGCGGAGCAGCCGCTCTTTCGCGGCGAGCGCCTGCGGGAGCTGGCGCGAAGGCCGGGCAGTGCACCGCCCGAGCTCGACGGCATCCTGATGAGCCTCGG
>JASFRE010000343.1:0-5374 GCA_050115055.1 Candidatus Eiseniibacteriota bacterium
CGTGGCGGTGCTCGAGCGCGCCACCGCCTTCGATCCGGAGGACCGCTACGCGGACGCCGCGAGCTTCTCGACCGCCTACCAGCGCGCCGTGCGCGGCATGCAGCGTCGGCGGCGCGTGCGCCGCCGACGGCGCATGGAGTCGAACGGCGTCCGCTGGCAGGAGCTGCGCGCTCGCGAGTTCCGGCGCCTCTACAGCGCCACCATGGGGCCGTTCTTCGACTGCCACCACTGCCACGGGCCGGTGATCGAGGCCATGCAGCTCTGTCCCTGGTGTGGCGCCGACGACCTGTCGTTCCGCGAGGTGACGGCGCGGGCCATCTACTGCCCCGACTGCGAGCGCGGCATCGCCGCCGACTGGCGCTTCTGCGCCTGGTGCTTCGGTGCGGGCTTCGAGGATCCGGCGCCGCGGCGCACGACGCGCGTGCGTGATGCGCAGGGCCAGTGCCATGCTTCGCACTGCCGGGGCCCGCTACCGGCCTACGCTCGCTACTGCCCCTGGTGCCGCACCAAGGTGCGGCGCGCCTGGAAGGTGGCGGGGCTGCCGGACCGCTGCGACCACTGCGGCTGGGAGGTGGCACGGGACTTCTGGCAGCACTGCCCCTGGTGCGGGAGCGGACTCCAGGGTTGATGTTCGCCGATCGTGGTCATCCCGTTCAGGCCTCCGCCGCCGCCCGGATGGCCCGCGGCAAGCCCACCAGGTGCTCCCAGAGGTGCTCGGCCTGTCGGCGGCAGACCTTGCCATGCGTCCAGCGCTCGGTCGGGTCGACGCCCGGCGCGTGACGTGGCTGGTAGACCACCCGGCGCGCATCGACCGGCACCGCGAGCAGGAAGCGCTCGGCCTTGTCGACCGCTCCGTCGAGCGCCAGCGCCGGCCCGTCGTCGTCGGACACCACCCGATCGTCGTCGGACGGCTTCCGATCGTCGCCGGACGGCACGCTCGCGTCGAGCCGCGAGTCGAGCCAGTCGATCATCGCCAGCAGGTGCCACAGCGTCTCGTCGATCGAGCGTCGGTCGGGCGCCGGCTTCCAGGCGCGCTGGGACGGCGTCAGCGACGCGACGCGCATCCGCATCCGTCGCGCGACCGCGCGCATGAAGCGGGCGTGTGCGCGCACGGCGTCGTCGGCGAGGGCCTCGTAGTCCGACCGGAACAGGCAGGCCGGTTGCCCGCTCAGCCACAGCGGCGCACCGTCACGGCGTTCGGCCTCGACCGCCTCCAGGTCGGCGATGGCGCCGTCCGCCACGCGTCGCGTGACCGCCGCCACCTGCGGCGTGAGATCACCGATCCCCTCGTCGAGGCACCAGCGCGCGTAGTCGACGACATGCTCGCGGGCCACCCGCAGCACCTGGACCGCGTTCCCGGCCCGGAACGTGCAGCCCGGCAGCTCCGGCAGGTGGGCGACGGTGCCCTCGCCCGCGATCTCGAGGCAAACGGCCAGGCGCAGCGGGCGCTGGCCGCGGCGGGAAGAGCTTCGCCCCGCGCGGCCGCCGCCGCGCGCCGTTGCGGATGACGCGCCCGGCGCCGCGAACGGATCGCGCGGCGGCCGGCGGCGGCGGCGCTCGCCGAAGGGATTGTCGTGCGACGGCGGGGTCCAGCGACCGAAGGGGCTGTCGCGACCGCTCCCGCGGTCCCCCTCCGGCCCCGGGTCGCGGCGACGGCGGCCGGGCTGGCGATCGCGTTCCGAGCAGCGGCGCACCGACGACGTGTGCCGCCTTCCGGCCGCTACCGGCGAATGCTCCGCCCCGCTCCCGGCAGCCGGCGCCACCCGCCCTGTCCTGCCTGCTCCCTGCACGATGCACACTCCGTCGGAGGTCCCCGCGGACGCTGACGACGGCCACCATCCTGCACCGCCCGCCCACTGACGACGGCCGCCATCCGGCACCGCCCGCCCACCATCGATTGGATCGTCTCCCGGGCGCCAGGTCAAGCCTGGCCGCCGGGCTCGCGACGCCACGCGGTCTCCGCTAGACTGCCGGCCGCATGACCACGCCACTCCTCACCCTCACGCCCGACGGCTGGGCGATGCATCTGCTGCTCGTGGCGGGCGGCGCGCTGGCCGGCTTCGTCAACACGCTCGGCGGCGGTGGATCGTTCCTGACGTTGCCGCTCCTGGTGCTGGCGGGGCTCGACGCCTCGACCGCCAATGGCACCAACCGGGTGGCGGTGCTGATCCAGAGCGCCGTCGCGTCGCTCGAGTTCGGTCGCCACGGCAAGCTGCCGCCGGTCCGCACGCTGCCGCTCCTCGTGGCACCGACCCTGGTCGGCGCCCTGGTCGGCGCGCGGATCGCGGTGGAGATCCCGGAGCCGATGCTGCGGCTGGTCATCGGCCTGGTCCTGCTGGCCGCGATCCCGACCGTGCTGGCGCCCGAGGGGCGCGGCCGGCGGGGCGATGGACAGCACGGGCTGAGCGGCGTCGCGGCCGGGCGGCGCGCGCGCATCATGCTCCTCCTGTTCGGCTGCGGGATCTACGGCGGCTTCCTGCAGGCCGGGGTCGGGATCCTGCTGCTCGCGGTGCTGGTTCCCCTCGTCGGCCTCGACCTGGTGCACGCCAACGCCGTCAAGGTGCTGCTCGTCGCCGTCTTCACGGCGCTGGCCATCCCGGTCTTCGCGAGCGCCGGCCAGGTCGACCTGATCGCGGGACTGGTCCTGGCGATCGGCAACGTCGCGGGGGCGCTGGCGGCGACCCGCCTGGCGGTCCGCGGTGGCGCACGGGTGGTGCGCTGGGTGGTCGCGGCGGCGCTGATCCTCGCCGCCGCCGGGCTCCTCGACCTGCCGGAGCGCCTCGGGCTGGGCGGCTGAGCCGCGGCGATCGGTCCGCGTCGTCGCCGCGCTCCACGCCGTCGGTGGCATTGTGCGATCCGCCGGACATCGCCTATCCTCGGGCGGTCGCACAACGCCCCGGGGCGTCACGCCGGCACGCGGCGTGGCCGCCACGCGCGCGTGAAGTCACACACTGACGGCTGGAGCGATCGTGGACTTTGTCGGACGACACACCTGCTTGCCGTGGATCTTCGAGCGAGACCGCGGAAGTTCGATCCCGCTCTTGGCGGAGCTCGGTGGCGCGCCACCGTACGTGATCGTCGTCGGCGACCGGCGACGGGCCCGGCGCATCCTCGGGCGACTCGATGAGGCCCTGAACCTGACGCGGCACTGCGAGACGAAGATCGGCGCCATCGCCGCCGGCCGCGTCGAGCTGGGTGTCGGTCGCACCGACGGCGTGCCGGTGATGGTCGTCGAGAGCCAGATGGGAGGCTCCGCCACCGAGATCATCGTGCGCGAGGTGCTCGACCGGAGCTTCCACCCCGGCGGTGCCCGGGCGGTCCTGCGGGTCGGCTCCTGCGGCACCCTGGGCGCGCTCGACGCAATGCCGGTCCTCGCCATCGCGCGCTTCGCGACCGGCTGGTCGGCGGCCATCGAGCAGTGGCGCCGCGGTGTCCTGGCGCCTCCGGGCGAGCACGGCGGCGGCGACAGCGACCGGCCGCCGGTCGTTGCCTGCACGCCCGCGGTGGTCGAGGCGCTCACCGCCGCGGCCGCCACGGTCGCTCCCGGCGTGCGTGTCGGGACGGGTGGCATCTTCAGCAAGGACTCGCTCTACTCCGAGCAGGACGATCGTTTCGCGGCGATCCTCGAGTCGCTGGGGTGCATCGCCACCGAGATGGAGCTGTCGACGATCGGCCCCCTCGCCGAGTGGATGGGCGTCGCCTGGGGCGGCATCATGGCCTCGGCCGGGCGGGTTCCCGACGGTCCCTGGCTCGAGCCCGACGCGATCGTCGTGAATGAGGACCTGGCCATCGGCGCCGCCCTCGCGGCGATCCGCCGGCTGGCGGCGGCCGGCAGCAGGTCGTGAGCTAGGAGCGCCGGTGGAGGCAGGCACCCCGGCACCAGGTGGCGAGCGCCGGGGGCTCCGGCACGGCGCGCGTCGTGGCGGCCAGCGCCCGCACGATGGCGTCGACGCCACGCGCGCCGGGTGGCAGCTCGAAGACGGTCAGGTCGGCCGCCGACCCCACCGCCAGGCGGCCACCGTGCTGCTCGCCGAGCGCCAGCGCGCCGCCGCGCGTGGCAAGCCACAGCGCCGCGGCCGGCTCGATGGTGGCGTGACCTGCATGGACGCGCAGGTAGGCATCGATCACGTGCCACATCGAGAGTGACGGTCCCGCCCCGACGTCCGTCCCGAGAACGTGGGCGATGCCGTGCGCACGCAGCAGCTCGACCGGCATGCGACCGCTACCGAGCGCCAGGTTGGCGGTCGGGCAGTGCACGACGCTGGCCCCGGCAGCGGCCAGCCGACGGCAGTCGGCGTCATCGACGTGGACGGCGTGGGCCAGCAGCGTGCGCCGACCGAGCAGCCCGGCGCGCGCATAGACGTCGGTGTAGGAAGCGGCTCCCGGGAAGGCCGCCGCCACCTGCGCCACCTCGTCCCGGTTCTCCGCCAGGTGCGTCATGACGCTGGCACCGCGCCGTCGGGCCAGCTCCCCGGCCGCGCGCAGCAGCTCCTCCGAGCAACCGATCGCGAACCGCGGGACGACGGCGGTGCGCGCGCCGTAGGCGTCGATCAGTGACTCCAGGGCGGGGATGGCCACGCTCGCCGGCTCGGTGAGATCGATCGGCGCCGCCCGGTCCATCAGCACCTTGCCGACGACTCCGCCGATCCGCAGGCGCTCGAGCGCCAGACGTGTGGCGGCGGTATGCGAGGTGACGTAGACGCCGGCCGCGGTGGTGCCAAGGCGCAGGAGATCGTGCTCGAACACGCCTGCCGCCTGGCGCGCGTGCTCGGGATCAGCGAAGCGCCGCTCGGCCGGGTAGATCGTGGCGTCGAGCCAGGTGAGGAGCGCACCCGGATCGCACCCGCGCACCGCATGCTGCGGCAGGTGCACGTGGGCATCGACCAGGCCGGGCAGGATGACCACCGCCGCGCCGAAGTCGAGCTCCTGGGCTGGCGCACCGCGGCGGCGCGCGTCATGCTCCCCCGCCACCAACAGCCGGCCGTCGCCATCGATGACGACCTCGCCGTCGTCGATGCACCGGACGCTGCCCGGTCCGGCGGGCACGAGCAGCGTGCCGCGTAGGCGTGTGGCGCCGATCTGCCTCGCGTGCACCGCCCCTCCTCGTGACGCTCCGGTCCGGTGACTGGAGCTCACTGCTCCGCCGGAGTCACCGGCACCCGGCGAACCGCGACGCGGACGCTGACACCGCGACGCCGCCCGGGCGGCCGGACTCTATCATCCTGTGGACCGGCTGGGACCAGGTGCTCACGATGGCGGTGACCGACGCGACGCTCGGCCTGGTGCTGTGGCGCTCGCACGGGCGGTTGCAGGCGATCTCGGTCGCGTCGGGACCCGGGTCGTCGAGCGGCCGGCGCAGCCCGCGCGGCTGTGA
>JASFRE010000344.1:0-5355 GCA_050115055.1 Candidatus Eiseniibacteriota bacterium
TCCTGCTCGCGCGATGAGCCGCCTCCCGATCCACCACCACCGCTCCGGGTCGAGCGGCTCGAGCTCGATGTCCCCGCCACCAGCGCGTCCGCGACGCCGTCGCCACTCGCCACCGCCGGCGCGCTGCGCGTGGTGAGTGCCGTGCCCCTGGGAGCGATGCCTCCGCGACGCCCCCTGCCGTCGATCGCCGTCACCTTCAGCCAGCCGATGGTGCCGCTCGGCGAGGCCCCGGTGCCGCCGCCGGGCACGATGCGAATCGAGCCGCCGCTGGCCGGCGAGCTGGCGTGGCTGGGCTCGCGCACCCTCGCCTTCACACCGCGCGAGCGTCCTCCCGACGCCACCGCCTTCGACGTCACGATCGCCTCCGGCCTGGTGTCGCTGTCCGGCGACACGCTGCAGGCGGCATTTCGCTGGAGCTTCGCGACCCCCACGCCGCACCTCGTGCGCTCCGAGCCCAGGCGTCACGAGCGCTTCTTCCCGCGCGGGGGCGCGCTCTTCCTGCACTTCGACCAGGCGATCGGCAGGCGCCGCGACGGTCGCCCGGACCGGCGCTCGCTGCGCGAACATCTGCGGCTCGAGCCGCTGCGCGAGCACCGGGAGCTGGCGATCGAGGTCGAGGTCGAGGCCGACACGCTGCTCGTCGTGCGCCCCCGCCGGCGCCTGCGTGCCGGCACCGGCTATCAGCTCGTGATCACCGCCGGTCTGCCGGCCGCCGCCGGTCCTCTCGGCACGCGCGAGCCCATCATCCTGCGCTTCCGCGCCTGTCCCGAGCCGTCGTTTCGCGGTCTCGGGCAGTGGGGCAGCTCCGACGACGCCATCGATCCCGGACGCGGCCTGCGCCTCGAGTTCGCCACGCCGGTCCGCTTCGGCGACCTGCGGCGGGCGCTCGTCATCACGCCGCCCGTCACCTGGCCGGCCGGCATCGAGGCGGGCGACGATCAGGTCTCCGAGTGGCACGTGCTGCCGGCCGTCTGGCGACCCCAGACGACCTATACGCTGTCGATCCGCCGCATGTCCGACGTCTTCGACCAGCACTTCAGCGCCGGGCCGGAGCACGTCACGACCGGCTCCTACGAGCCCACGCTCCGTGCCCCGACCGGGCTCGTGGTGATCGAGGCCGAGGAGCAAGCGGTGCTGCCGCTCGTGGCGCGCAACGTCGCCCGCCTGCGCTACGGGGTCAGGGCGGTGGCACCCGACGAGCTCCTGCCGGCGCTCCGCGCCGCCACCAGCCGCGCTGTGTTCCACGAAGGGGAACCGGACACGACGGTCGTCGCGCGGGAGCTGATGTTCATCGCGATGGATCGCGTGCTCGAGCTGGATCTCGAGCCGAACGAGCCGGAGCTGGTGCCGTTCCGGCTCGACTCGCTGCTCACCGGCGGCGGCGGCGGTGGCGGCGTCGGTGGCAACGTCGGTGGCGACGGTGATGGCGACGGTGATGGCGATCGTGATGACGTCCCGACCGGCGTCGTCATCGCCCGTCTGCAGGCGCTCGCCGCCGATCCCGGGGCCGGTCTCGGGCCGATCCGCGGCGGCGCCTCACCGCTGCCGGGAACGGCGGCGTCCGCCGGCCCGCGGGTCGAGGAGCAACCTCCCCCCACCCTCGGGGTGCTGGCGATCGTCACCCGTCTCGGGGTGACGGCCAAGTTCAGCCCGCACCAGGTCCTCGTGCTGGTGACCGAGCTGGCGACCGCCGGGCCGGTCGGCAACGCCGCCGTGACCCTGCGCGACCGGACCAACCGCGTGCTCTGGCAGGGTCGCACCGATCGCCACGGGCGCGCCATGGCACCGGGCTGGGCACCGCTCGGGCTCGAGCCGACGACGAGCTGGGAGCCGCCGGTGCTCTACGTCATCGCCGAGCGCGATGGCGACGTGGCGATGACGAGCAGCCGGTACGACGACGGGATCGAGCCCTGGCGCTTCAGGATGCCGGTTGCCTGGGAGCCCGCCGCCGAGGAGCTCGCCGGCACCGTCTTCTCCGACCGCTATCTCTATCGCGCTGGCGAGCGCGTCCACCTGAAGGGCATCCTCCGTCGACGCGCCGATCGCGACTGGCAGCTCGCGCGCGATAGCGTGCTGGTGTCGATCCGCAGTCCTCGCTACGAGACCCTCGTCGAACGGCGTCTCCTGCCCGACGACCTCGGTGCCTTCGACATCGCCTGGCAGAGTCCGCCGGCCGCCGCGCTGGGCCGCTACGAGGTCGAGGTGGCACCGCTCGAGCCGCCTCGCGACGGCATGGTGTTCACGCGCGGCGACTTCCGCATCGACGCCTTCCGCACCGCCAGCTTCCGGGTCGAGACCCTGAGCGGGCGGCAGGAGTACGTCGCCGGCGATCTCTTCGAGGGCACGGTCACCGCGCGCTACCTGTTCGGTGCACCGATGTCCGACCAGCCGGTCCACCACCGGATCACGCTGCGTCCGCACCGCTTCGCACCGCCGGGCTTCGAGGGCCACCGCTTCGGCGTGGCGGTCCATCACTACGAGCCGGGGCGCGTCCTCGGCGCCGACGACGGACACCTCGACGCCGGCGGTCGTTTGCGGGTCGAGGCCGGTCTGCCGCAGTTCGAGAGTGGCAGCGGCGGCGTCGTGCGCCTCGAGGCCAGCGTCGAGGACCCGGCGCGCCAGGAGCTCGGGGCGAGCGTCGAGTGCACCGTGCACCCGGCGCTGTTCTACATCGGGCTGCGCCCCGAGACCACCTACCTCGATCTCGCGCGGCGCACGGTCATGCCGCTCGAGCTGGTGACCGTCGACCCGGCCGGGCGACCCGTCGCGGCGCCGGAGATCGCGGTCACGCTCGTCCGCCGCCACTGGCTGAGCGCCCGTGAGGTCGGGGGTGACGGGCGCTCACGCTGGCGCAGCGAGCCGGTCGAGGAGCCGGTCGGCCGCTGGACGGTGCAGCCGGAGCCCGGCGTCGGGCTGCGCCTCGAGCTGCCGGTCGAGGCCGGCGGCAGCTACACCGTGCGCGCCACCGCGCATGACCAGCGCGGCAATCTGGTGCGCAGCGAGGCCCACTTCTACGCCGCGGGTGGGCGTGACTACGTCGCCTGGGAGCGACAGGACGACGACGTCATCGAGCTGGTCGCCGACCGCGAGGTCTACCGGCCGGGCGACACCGCACGTCTGCTGGTGCCGTCGCCGTTCGAGCGGGCCACGGCGCTCGTGACGCTCGAGCGCGAGGGGATCCTGTCGAGCCACGTCCTCGAGCTCGAGGGCAGCGCGCCGCAGATCACGGTGCCCCTCGGCGAGGAACATCTGCCCAACGTCTTCGTGAGCGTCATCCTCCTCGCCGGACGGGTGGCGCCGCCATCCAAGGACGACGACCCCGGCGCGCCCGCCTTCCGCATCGGCTACGCCAACCTGCGCGTCGATCCGGGCGGCCGTCACCTGACGGTCGTGGTCGAGACCGCGCACCCCCGCTACCGGCCGCGCGACGAGGTCGAGGTGCAGCTCGAGCTGCGCGACGCGGAGGGTCGCGGGGTGCGAGGAGAGCTCGCCTTCGCGGCCGCCGACGCCGGCGTGCTCGAGCGGGTCGGCTACACGCTGCCCGACCCCTTCGAGGTGTTCTACGGTCCGCGCCCGCTCCGGGTGACGACCAGCGAGCTGCGCGGCGAGCTCATCCGCCAGCGGGACTACGGCCAGAAGGAGGAGGACCGGGGAGGTGGCGGCGGTCCGGGGGGCGGCGAGCGCTTCTCGCCCCGCACCGACCTGCGACCGCTCGCCCACTGGGCGCCATCGGTGCGCACCGACGCCCGTGGCCGGGCCACGGTGCGCTTCCGGCTGCCCGAGAACCTGACGACGTTCCGCCTGATGGCGACCGCGCACACCGCCGACCATCGCTTCGGCGCCGGACGGAGCGACATCGTCGTCACGAAGCCGCTGGTGCTGACGGCGGCGCTGCCGCGCTTCGTGCGGCGCGGCGACGCCTTCGAGGCCGGCGTCCTGGTCACCAACCGCTCGGCGAACTCCGGCACCGCGCGGGTCGAGGCGCGCGCCAGCGGCCTGGCGCTGCGCGGCGCTGCCGGGGCGGCGGCGGACGCGGCGGCCGGCGCGGAGGCCGGCGCGGAGGCCGGCGCGGAGGCTGGCGCGGAGGCCGGCGCGGAGGCCGGCGCGGAGGTGGTCACGACCGCGGTCGAGACCGTGATGCTCCGACCGGGCGAGACCCGCGAGGTCCGCTTCACCTGGCTGGCGCCGGATGCCGGCGAGGCCCGTCTCACGTTCGACGCCACGCTCGGGGACGCGCGCGATGCGCTCGAGGTGCCGCTGCGCGTCGCGCGACCGCTGGCGCACGAGGTCAGCGCCACCTTCGCGGCGCTCGAGGCGGTGGCGGAACCGGGCGGCGGCACGACGCGCGAGACGCTCGCCCTGCCGGATGATCGCGTCCCGGGACTCGGCCGGTTCGAGGTCGAGCTCGCGAGCACCGCCCTCGTCGGGCTGGAGGGTGCCGTCCAGCACCTCTTCACCTACCCCTACGGCTGTCTCGAGCAACGCACCTCCGCCGTGCGCCCGCTCCTGGCCGCCGCCCCGATCCTCGAGAGCTTCGACCTGGCGGCGCTCGGCGGCGACCGCGAGGAGGTGGTGCGCGCCTGGCTCGACATGCTGCCCGCCTTCTGGACCGGTGACGGCTTCGCGCTCTGGAAGGGCAGCCGCTTCGTGCACCCCTACGTGACCGCCTACGTCCTGCTCGCGCTCGCCGAGGCGCGCGATGCCGGCTTCGAGATCCCCGCCGGCCTGACCGCCGAGACCCGCCAGGTGGTGACGGCGATGGAGATCGACCGCGCGCGCCGGCCCGACTACCTCGACCCGGAAGTCTGGGACGAGGTGCGCGCCCTCATGCTCTACGCGCTGGCGCGTCATGGCGAGGTGCTCGAAGGCGAGATCGACGCGCTCGCGACCCGTGCCCTGGCGGGTCACACGCACCTGTCGAGCGAAACCGAGAGTCATCTCGTGCGCGCCATCGCGCTCGCCGACTCGCCGGCGCTGACGCGCCACCTGGCCCCGCTCGTCGCGCGCCTGCACGGCCGGCTACGTACCGACTCCCGCACCGCCCAGATCGTGGCGCCGACCGGCACCGGTTACGGCTGGATCTTCACGAGCGACACGCGCTCCACCGCGTACGGTCTGTGCGCACTGATCGCCGCGACCGCCGCGTCCGGCGGCGAGGGCGACCCGGCCGAGCTCGCGATCGCCGCACGCCTGGTGCGCGGACTGATGCAACGGCGGACGCACGGCCACTGGCCGTCGACCCAGGACAACGCCGCCGTGGTCGAGGCGCTGTCCGCCTTCCACACCGCCTACGAGCGCGTCGCACCCGATCTCGCCGTCGCAGTGCGGGTCGCCGGCCGGACGATGATCGAGGCC
>JASFRE010000345.1:0-5327 GCA_050115055.1 Candidatus Eiseniibacteriota bacterium
CTACGGGTCGAGCGTCGCGCGCAGTCGATCGAGTGACTTGCGAATCTCGCGCTGCGCGGTCTCTCGACGCAGCCCGACGACGGCCGCCGCCTCCTCGACCGTGTAATCGCACAGATAACGGAGCTCGAGCAGCCGAGCAGCGCGCGGCCCCCAGGGATGGACCCGGCGAAGACTCTCCAGCGCGCTCGCCACCTCGCACGGCTCGACGGCGGGAGCGACCACCTCCCGGAGCGCCTCCTCGAGCGGCACGCGACGCGTCCCGCCGCCGTGCACGGCGGCCCGCACCCGGCGAGCGCGATCGGTGAGCACGTTGCGCATCTTCCAGACGAACAGCCGGCGCAGGTTGATGGAGTCCCGGGCCCTGAGGGTCGGGCCGGCGGCCACGCGGCGATAGGCGGTATGGACGAGGTCGCCCGGCTCGAGACTGATGCCGGGTCGCTCGCGGCCGAGGAGCCGCTGCGCGACCTCATGCAGCGAATCGTAGTGTCGGCGGACGAAGCCGGAGAGACCGGTTCGGGAGGCCATGGGCAAACCACCTGGTGAAGCGAGACTGCGGACCGCCGCTGCCTCCGTGATGGTACCAAAAAAAGTGGGTCACATTCAGGCGCGCGGCTGCGCTCTACCAGGTGACGGGTCATGTACGCAGTCCGGGCCGCCGCGTCCGACAACCCTTCTTCGCTGGCCGCAAGCAGAGCGACCGCCTCCCGTTTGCGGGAGGCGGTCGCTGTCGTGCAGGACCGCTGCCGATCCCGACGCCGGTGCTACTTGAGGAGCACCAGGCGCGTGCTGCGGTCGAAGTCGCCGGCCCGCATCCGGCAGAAGTAGATGCCGGAGGCGAGCGGCCGGCCGCCGTCGTCGCGGCCGTCCCAGGCGATCTCGTGATAGCCGGCGGTCTGGAGGCCCGCGGCGAGTATCCGGACGCGCTGACCCGCGACGTTGTAGATCGCCAGCTCCACCGCGCCGTCGCCCGGCAGGCCGTAGGTGAGCCGGGTCACCGGGTTGAACGGGTTCGGCGTCGGGCGCCCGAGCACGTGGCGCGCCGGCACGGCGCCGGCGGTCACCGGCCCCTCGACCGCCGTCGTGCCGCCGCCGAGCAGGCAGGCGACCGAGTTCTCGAGCAGGTCCTTCCGCCCGTCCTCGTTGGCCGACGCGTAGTTGAAGGCGTAGTAGATGATCTGGCAGGTCGCCGGATCCGGGTCATCGTCGTAGACCAGCACGCTCGCGCGCCCCGGCCGGAGCGACCAGCTCATGACCACGTGCGCGTCCGGTGCCGGCGTGCAGGCATCCTGGTCGCCGGTGCCGGAGTATTGGGACGCGATCATCCCGAGCTGGTTCGGCACGGTGGCCAGCGGATGCGCCGGATCGTGCACCGTGATCGTGCCGCTCAGCTCGTACTCCCAGTCGAGGATGTGCAGCACGTTGGCGGCGAATGACGGATAGCCCGGGTCGTAGGCGGCATCGTGACCGATGTCACCGCCCTCGATCAGGAGCCGGCCGCCTCCGGCGACGTACGCCTCGAGCGCCGCGCGGTAGTCGGCACTCGACAGCGGCGAGGTGTCATTGCCGCTCGTCGAGATGAGGAAGTCGTAGTAGATCCAGCTCTGTGGATCGGTGGTGGCCGTGGTCTCCCCGGTGACGTCGTAGCCGAGCGCCACCAGGTCGGCGGCGATGTCGGCCGCTGCGCCGGTGTCCGGCGCGCCCGGCCCATCCCCGTCGCCCTCGTCATCATCGAGGACGAGGATGCTGGCGAGCGACGGCTGCAGCGCGAAGTCGACCTGCTCCGCCGGCTCGTCCACCGTCACCGCGAGCGTCAGTGGCGAGTGGAAGTGGGCGGCCGCCGTGATCGAGTAGCTGAAGTAGGGCAGCGCCACCTCGTAGTGGCCGCCGGCGCCCGGGTCCGAGGTCGTCTGGCTGTAGAGCTCGCCGGTGTCATCGCGGAAGACCTTGATGGACGCCGCGAGCGCCGTGCCGCTCGAGGCGTCGGTCACCGTCCCGGAGACCATCGCGGTCGGGGCGTCCGCCAGCTCGAAGTCGGCGGTGGTCGGCCCGACCTGGACCAGCACCTCCTCGTGCAGCGTCAGGTAGCCGAACCGCGACACGTAGACGTCGTAGTAGTCGACCTCGAGGTCGCCCTCGATCGCATAGGTGCCGTCGCCAGCCGTCGTGGCCGCGAACAGGGGCGGCGTCCCGGTCGTGTCGGCCCCGGCCGGGTAGCCGATCAGGTGCGCGCCGTCGACCGGCGTCGTGCCGCCGGTCTCGGTGACGGTGCCGGCGAGCGTGCCGTAGAAAGTCTCGACCGCAAACTCCTCCAGTTGGAGCGCGAAACCAGTCTTCGCCAGCGCCGCCTCGACCGTGCCGGTATGGTCCGGGGTGACCGGTAGCTCGACCGACGTCGTACCGCCCGAGCTGGCCTCCGCCTCGACCCCGCAGCCCCTCGCCATCAGCGTGAAGCCGCTCTGCGTCGCGGTTCCGGTCAGGATGCCCTCGTAGTGCGGCGCGAGCGCGCCGACCAGGCCGAGCTCCGGCACGGTGGCTTCGATGTCGGCCTCCACCCACGACAGCCCGCCGGTGACCGGCAGCGTCGTGTCGATGCAGTCGTAGGACTCGCCGCTCAGGCGGCCGACCAGCGTCAGCGACTCGCCGTAGGGCGGCATCACGGTCAGATGCACCTGGCCCGTCGCGTCGGTGACGTCGGTCTCGGGAGCGATCCCCCAGCCGTCGAGCGTGATCTCGACGTCGGAGAGCGGCGCGCCGCCGTCGTCCCAGACGGTGACGGTGACCGGGGTGGTCACGTTGATCGGCACCACCGGGGGCTCGATCGTGTAGGTGACCGGGTAGATGACCAGCACCGGCTCGCTGTAACGGTAGTGGTTGGCCAGGGTCACCGTCACCAGCATCTCGCCGGGCTCGGTCTGGGCGGCGATCGGGATCGCCTGCGGGGCGCCGGTGGCGTCGGCGACGCCGATGATCTCGCCGTTCACCGTCAGGGCGATGACGGCGCCGGCGTCGGCCTGCACCGTGAAGACGTCCGTGCCGACCGGGAGGACCGGGTCGTGGGTTACCGTCAGGGGCTCGGGGACCTCCGAGTACATGGTCAGGAACGCGTCACCGTGGTGATGGAACAGGTGATAGGTCACGTCCTTGCTCTGGGCGTTGTAGGGCCAGTTCGACGCCGCGAGGAAGTGCTTGCCGTTGGCCATGCCGAAGGCGGGGCGCAGGTCGGTGGTGAAGCGACTCTCCGGCGGGTGCGGCCCGTAGGTCGGCATGAAGTCGGGCCACATGCCGTCGAACAGCCCGAAGATGAAGGTGTCGTTCACGAAGGAGTAGGAGACCTCGGAGGCGGCGATCAGCCCCAGCGCTCCCTGACTCATGCGGTGGAAGCGCTCGGTGAAGCACTCGTTCGACCAGTTGTACTTGCCGGTCAGGCAGTTGATCGTGAAGACGAAGGGCAGCCTGTCGTTCTGCAGCCCGCTGAGATTGCTGGTGTGGTAGCTGGGCTCGCCCCAGCCGCTCTCGGAGCCGTGATCGCGGTGCAGCATCATGAAGGCGCCGGCGTTGAGGTCGTTGTTGATGCGCGTCGCATTGCCGCCCCAGTCGGTGAGGTAGGACGGCGTCGACGGGATGTACCCGAGTCCCGACGGACCGAAGTAGTCGAGGAGCATCCAGGTGTTCGAGTTGGTCGACCACTGCGTCCCCGGCGTGCCGGAGTAGATCGCGTACTCGCGCACCGGGCTCTTGCCCAGCACCTGCTCCTGGTGGCCGAGGACGATCTCCGTGCACAGGATGAACCAGCGCTCCGTCTGCCAGCCGCCGGCGATCACCGGATGGTCGTAGAACGCCGGGTCGGTGTAGGGCGTGCGCTCGTAGTCGAGCATCTTGCCGATCATCGTCTCGAGCTCGGCGGCGTTGCGGGCGGTGATCCGCCCGTGCACCATGTCCGGCAGGTCGTCGCCGTTGACGTCGGCCAACATGTTGTCCGAGACGCAGTAGCCGTCCCAGACCGGCGCCGTGATGCCAGAGTCGCGGTCGCCGGAGCTCGGGTAGTCGCCGAGCAGCAGGAAGGCGGCCGGCGCCGGGTCCCAGGTCTGGTAGGCGTCGTTCAGGAAGGCCTCGATGACCGCTGCCGACGTGCCGCCGATCTCGGTCGTCGTGAAGCACTCGGTCGAGATGCCTTCCAGCTTGCGCCAGGCCTTCAGCGTGTCACCCCAGGCGATGAAGTCCGGGTCATCCGGCGTGATGATGATGTACTCCCAGCCATTGCGGTCCCCGGCGGCGCGCTCGGCGTCGCGGCGGGCGAAGTCGACCGCGGGGAGCGAGCCGGCATTGACCAGGTTGGCGGCCAGGATCGGATCCCAGTAGCGGCTGCGCAGGCGCTCCTCGCCGAACTGACCGCTGCCGCCGACGAAGTCGACGCGCAGCTCGAGCTCGGTGTAGACCTGGAGCTCCTTGGTGACCGGGTTCCACTGGAAGGGCGTGAGACCGAGCATGACGACGTCGACGCCGCGCATCTCACCGGGCTCGGAGACGATGACGGGGGCGGCGGGATAGAAGGCGTCCTGCCCGAAGAGCACCGGGTCGCGCTCGTAGCGGAGCGGCGAGTCGTCGTTCTCGCGCGGGATGACCGGTGCCGGGGCGAGGTCGACGCCGCTCACGGTGCGGGTGACCGCACGGACGATCTCGACGCGTGCGGTGGCGCCCTCGGGGACCGCGATGAAGCGCCCGAGGCCGGGCAGGTCGGGAGCGCCGGCGTCGTTCGGCAGGAAGACGCCCGGCATGGCGATCTTGGTCAGGACCTCGCCCTCGACGTCGACCGGCACGGCCGTGTAGGAGCCCAGCTCGAAGTGGAGGTCCAGGCCGGACGGCGACTGGGAGCGGAGCGTGATACCGGGCTGGCCGGTGCTGCCCGGCACGTCGAAGGTCTCGGCGTCGGCCGGGGCGGCGGTGGCGGGGGCGGCAGCGATCGCCACGGCGAGCGTGACGGCGATCTGGATCCAGGGTCGGCGGGCAGCGGGTCTCACGGGGCGTCCTCCTCAAGGGCACGACGAGATGATCGGCGCAACGGCGCGGGCGGCTCCACGGCAGCAGGCGGAGCCTCCGCGCCCGGTCGATCCGCGCGCAGCCCGGGAGGACATGCTGGACGCCGCCCAGGTCGTCGCGGACGAGGAGGCGCCAGCAGCGATGGGCAGACAGGAGTTGCGTCGAGTCTACAATGGGGATTGTAGGAACGCCGGCTCAGGGCGATCAGGTGCCCGGTTCCGGCGCTCGACGGTTGCGACAAGTCTATCAGACTGCCGGGCGTTCGCCATCGGGAACGGGTCGTCCTATAA
>JASFRE010000346.1:0-5312 GCA_050115055.1 Candidatus Eiseniibacteriota bacterium
CAGATGAAACGCGTAGCGCGCCCGCCACGGCTGCTTGTAGTCCGCGAGATCGATCAATCGCAAGAGGACCTGCTCGGCTCCGTCCCAGTCCCAGAGTCGCTCGCGTCCCCACGCCACATTGATGTGAACCGGGATGGAGAGCGGGTCCAGCTCGAGTGCGAGCTCGAGCTGACGCATGCTCTCGTCGAACCTGCCCATCCTATCGAGTGTCATGCCGAGCCAGAGGTGGGCGGGGGAGTAGCCGGGATTGAGCGCGATGGCCCGCCGGAGCTCCCTGGCGGCCTCTTCATTCCGGTGGTCGTTGAAGAGGACGAGGCCGAGCGATGCGTGTGCCTCGGCGATGCCGTCATCGATCGACAGCGCGGTTCTCGCCGCCTCCATCGCGGCGGGTTGCACTTCCTGCGCGGTGGCGGTGCCGTAACCCGGTAGTACAGCCCAGGCATCCGCCAGCCCGGCGTAGGCCATGGCATAGTCCGGATCGAGAGCGATCGCCTGCTCGAAGTAGTCGATCGAGCGCCGGATGTCGGCGTCGGTGCGCTTGCTCCAGAGGAACCTGCCACGTGCATAGAGATCGTAGGCTTCGACGCTGCGCGTCTGTTGCCTCTCGAGTGCATGCGCGGACACCCCGAGCAGCTCCACGCGCATGGCCGCGACGATGGCCTTCGAAATGTCGTCCTGCACCGAGAAGACATCCTCCAGACTGCGGTCGTAGGTTTCGGACCACAGGTGGGCGTCATCGGCCGCGTTGATGAGCTGGGCGTGGACGCGGATCCTACCCCCCTCGCGCTGGATGCTGCCCTCCAGGATGTTGGTGACACCCAGCTCCTCGCCGATGTGCTTCAGATTGCGATCGGCGCTCTTGTACGCCATCACCGAGGTCATCGAGATGACCTTGAGGTCTTCCAGGCTGCTCAGGCGGCCGATGATCGCGTCGGTCATGCCATCACAGAAGAACTCCTGGTCCCCTCCCGAGCTGAAGTCCCTGAGCGGAAGCACGGCAATCGAGCTGGCCCATTCCACGTCGATGCGCGGGGTCGCGGTCGTCGGGTGCGAGGTGCCGGAACGCATGAGGTGCGTGACGGCGAACACGGCGACAGCCGCGGCGACGAGACCGAAGGTGAGGAGCAGGCGCCTCTGCAGATGGGGCCGCGACCGTCTCGACGCGGTACCGGAGTGGACGTGGTCGGGTGGCCTTCCCAGGTCGCGTTGCAGTCGGCGCAGATCGACAACGACGTCGTCGGCGTGCTGGTAGCGATCGTCCGGGCTCCGGGCCAGCGCCTTGTCGATGATGCGCTGCAACGCGTCCGGCAAGCCGGTGCGATATCGGTCCAGGGGCGCGGCGCTGTCATTGAGGATGGCGTGCAGCGTCGCTGCCTCGGTCTCGCGCTGAAACGGTTGCTTACCGGTCAGCAGCTCGTAGAGGACGACACCGTATGAGAAGATGTCGGAGCGATGATCGGGCGTCCTGCCCAGCACCTGTCCCGGCGACATGTACGCGACCGTGCCGAGCGTGGAGCCGGTGCGCGTGAGTCGGTCCGATCCCTGGATCGCGGCCAGTCCGAAGTCCGCGAGCTTGGGCTGCCCGCGCTCGCTGATCAGGATGTTGGACGGTTTGATGTCGCGGTGGACGATTCCTGCCGCGTGCGCCTCCTGGAGACCCTCACCGATCTGGATGGCCAGGGAGAGCACATCCTCGAGCGCCAGACCACCCTCCTCGATCAGGTCACGGAGCGTGCGATCTCCCACGTGTTGCATCGCGAAGAACGGCCGGCCGTCGTGTTCTCCGACCTCGTGAATGGTGACGATGTTGGGATGGTCGAGCGCCGCGACGGCGCGCGCCTCGCGTGAGAAGCGGGCATTGGCATCGGGCTGGCCGGCGAGCCGTGCGGAGAGGAACTTGAGGGCGACCGGGCGATCGAGCTGCCGGTCGCGAGCGAGATAGACCTCGCCCATCCCGCCGCCGCCGATTCTCTCGATGATCTCGTAATGCGAGACGATGGTGCCACGCGTCAGCACCGCACGTGTTCGGTTCTGATCGTCGTCGGATCGATCCATGACCGTGTTGGCCCACCCCGCATCCGGTACGAGGCATTGCAGGGGTCACCCGTGGCCTGACGGCGCGCTGCCGTCGCGAGAAGTCCGACTCGATGGGCTGCTGCTGAAGGACGTGAGGTTCAGTCTGAACCGGTCGCCATCCGGCGTCAAGGAGGTGGCCGAGGAGAGGTCTGGCATCCAGCCCGGCCAGCCGGTCGGTCGCAGCCAGGCAGATGTGGTGCTAGACTGGTAGACGGTCCCTCTCGATCCGGGACCTGTTCCTGCCCCGGCCGGTCTGAATCGAAGCGCGGACGCGACACCGCCCGTCGTGCCACAGGCGAACGACACCCAGGAGAACATCATGTGTGGTTGCCATCTTCGACACGGGCTGGCGGCGCCCAGGACGGAGACCGGACGCCTGGCTGCGCGCGTCATGGCCACCGTGTCGGCGTTGTTGGTCTGCGCCGGAACGACGTGTGCCCAGCCGCCCGACACGCTCTGGGCAAGGACGTTCGGGGGAACCAACATCGACGTGGCCTACGACGCGCGGCAGGCGACCGATGGCGGCTTCATCGCCACCGGGTACACGCGCTCCCAGGGTTCCGGCGGTCACGATGTCTGGTTGCTGAAGACGGATCCTGACGGCCACGAGGAGTGGGATCGGGCCTTCGGCGGCGGCGACGACGACGAGGGGCAGGCCGTCTGTCAGACCGGGGACGGGGGCTACGTCGCGGCGGGGTTCACCGAGTCCTCCGGGGCGGGGGGCAAGGACGTGTGGCTGGTCAAGGCGGATGCCTCGGGTGACGAGTTGTGGACGCGGGTCTTCGGAGGAGCCCACGATGAAGAGGCGTACGCGGTCCAGGAGACGGTCGACGGTGGCCTGATCGTCGCCGGTGCGACATCGTCCTATGGAGCCGGCGGCAGGGACGTGTGGCTCATCAAGACCGATGACTCGGGCATGCCCATCTGGACGCGCACCCTGGGCGGATTCGGTTCCGATGGCGCCTGGTCGGTGTCGCTGACCGCGGACTCCGGGTTCGTCCTGGCCGGCTGGACCTTCTCCAGTGGTCCGGGCTTCCTCGGCAATGCCTGGCTAGTGAAAACGGATTCGCTCGGTACCATCGAGTGGGATCGGACCTTCGGCGGCGCTGACGCGGACCGCGGCTATGCGGTGCGGCAGACCACCGATGGCGGCTACGTCATGGCCGGGTACACCGGGTCGTCCGGGGCCGGTCTCTACGACCTCTATCTCGTGAAGACCGACGACCAGGGAACGCTGGAGTGGAGCCAGGCGTTCGGCGGCAGCGGCCGGGACTACGGTCGCGGCGTGGTGCAGACCGCCGATGGCGGCTACCTGGCGGCGGGATACACGCTCTCCTACGGCGCCGGCGGCGACGACGTGTGGCTGGTCAGGACCGCTGCCGACGGCACCTTCCGGTGGCAGACGACCTACGGTGGCTCGGCCTCCGACGTCGGCTACTCCCTGGCACACACCACCGACGGCGGCTTCCTCGTCGCGGGGCACACGCTCTCCTTCGGCGCCGGTCTGCACGACGCGTGGCTGATTCGCCTGGCGCCCGAGGGCACGTCGGCCATCGCCGGCCGCACCGTTGCGCCGCCGGTCATGGCGCTCGGTGTGCAGCCGAATCCCTTCTCCCGGAGCGCCACCATCGGGTTCGCCGTCCCTGGCGCATCTCGTGCCACGCTGCGCATTCACGATGCGAGCGGCCGGATGGTGAGGCTCTTCGAGCAACCGTGTTGCGAGGCCGGGATGCGGAGCGTCGTCTGGGACGGGCTCGGCCAGGGTGGGGAGCGCGTGGCGCCGGGGGTCTACTTCTGTCGCCTCGAGTCGGGCGGCGTGCAGACCGTCGTCAAGATCGTCCGGGTGGAGTGACCGGGCGACACCCCGCGAGCAGCGCCTTGACCTCCGGCAGGCGTCGTCGCGCCTCGACGCGCCCGGCCTCGACCAGCTCGTGCAGACGATCGGGGTCCTGCGCCAGGTCGGCCGGCAGCACCGCCAGGATCTGCACGTCCGCGCGCTCCGCCACCAGGCTGGCGAAGCGATCCTGCTCGATCAGCCAGACCGTGCGCCACAGGGTGTGGATGAGATCGGGAGGCCGCGACGGTCGCTCGTTCGGATCCAACTCGCTGGCTTCGACCGGCTCGGGACGCTCGCCGGCGTCCTGATCTCCGGAGGGGCCGGACGTCGTCCTCAGGCTCGAGCGGACGGCGCGCACCGCCACCGTGATCGTCGCTCCCATGCGCTCCACCAGTTCGACCGGGATCGGAGAGACCGCCGCGCCGTCGACCAGGTAGCGCCCGCCGTACTCGAAGGGATGGAAGATCGCCGGCAGGGAGATCGACGCGCGGATCGCCGGTAGCACGGGGCCGGAGTCGAAGACCACCTCCTCGCCGGTGATCAGGTCGGCCGCCGTGACGGCGAACGGCAGGCGGAGGTCCTCGAAGGTACGCTCCTCGCCGATCACCTTGCCGATCGTCTTCATCAGGTGGGAGCCGTCGAAGAAGCCGTACGGGGACAGCCGGAAGTCGTGCAGGATCATCGGCAACAGATGAGAGCGCTGGAAGTGCTCGACGAACGTTGCCTCGATCTCGGCGGGTGACAGGCCGGCGCCGTAGAGCGCGCCGACGATCGCTCCCATGCTCGTACCGGCCAGCGCGTGCACCGGCACGGCGTGGCGCTCGAACTCGTCGAGGACGCCGGCCGCCGTGACGCCGAACGGCAGGCCGCCGCCGAGGGCGACGCCGATCCGCGGTGGCGGCTTCTGCGGAGGCCGCCGTGACCCGAGCAGGCGCCGCAGGACGGACTGGATACCCATGATCGGTCGGCTCCCTGTCGGGGTGCCGGGCACACCCCTTGGTTGGGTCGTCCGAAGGCCGCACCGGGACCATTCCCTGCCGCCGGAACCCGGGCGCGGGTTCGCCGCCGGGAGCATACACGGATGGCCGCCTGTGCGGTGGCCGCCTGTGCGGTGGCCGCCCGTGCGGTGGCCGCCCGTGCGGTGGCCGCCCGTGCAATGACCTCCGGCGCGGGGGCGATCGGGCGGGAGACGCATGACGTTGACGGCAACCGCCTCCCGCCTGGCCGCGTAGTCCCCCGTATCGAGATGGCGCCTCGATGCCACGACACCCGACGGAGGACGGGGAACGACGGACGGGGCCGGACCGGAGAAGGGGACGCGTGAGACGGTCGAGGCGGCGGTGGCAGACGATGCGGGAGTGGCGGAGCGCGTTCGTGCACGGTGTCGTCTGCTGGCTGG
>JASFRE010000347.1:0-5308 GCA_050115055.1 Candidatus Eiseniibacteriota bacterium
CTCGACACGCGCTCCGATACGCGTTCTGACGGTTGGCGGCGTCACCGGGTGGGCCGGTTCCTGCCTGGAACCGGTCAACGAGGGACACAATCGTCGGGGCACAGTGTTCCGCGTACCGCGCGAAACGACCTGGACAGGCGGCAGGCGCGTTCCTATCCTGCTCGTGCTCCGTGACCGCCGCGGTCGCGGCGGGAGGGACGAGCCATGATCCTCGACGATCGCTGCCGGACCCGCCGCGTGGGCAGCACGACGGCGCTCCTCGTCTTGGTGGCCGGTATCGCGCTCGGTGGCTGCCGGCCCGCCGACCGGCCGCAAGGTTCCCCGGAGGCGCCCGGAGAGGGTCCGGCGAGCGGCGACCGGCGACCGGCCGGGACGCCGGCCACGAGCGGCACCCGCGGTCCGCGCGTCGGCGGCACCTTCCGCTACGCCGAGACCTCCGACATCCCCGCCCTCGATCCGGTACGGGTCGACGACACCGCCTCGAACCACGTCGCGACGCAGATCTTCGACGGCCTGGTGAGCCTCGATGACGATCTCGAGATCGTGCCGGCCCTCGCGACCGACTGGCGGGTCTCCGACGACGGCCTGACCTGGACCTTCGAGCTGCGTCGCGATGTCTTCTTCCACGATGATCCGTGTTTCGTCGGCGGCCGCGGACGCGCGCTGGTCGCCGCCGACGTCAAGGCGAGCTTCGAGCGCATCTGTGATCCCGGGAGCGGCTCGACCGGTCACTGGATCTTCGCCGGCAAGATCCGCGGCGCCGACGCGTTTCATCGTGGCGAGACGGCCGGGGTCGAGGGCTTCGAGGTCGTCGATCCGCACACCTTCCGCCTGCATCTCGAACGCCCCTACGCGCCCATCCTGCGACTCCTGACGATGCCGTACACGCTCGTGGTGGCGCCGGAGGCGGTGGCCCGCTACGGGGCGACGCTCGATCACCATCCGGTCGGCACCGGTCCGTTCCAGCTCGCGGAGTGGGAGCCGGGGCGCCGGCTGCGTCTCGAGCGCCACGAGCGCTACTGGGACCGGGATCGCGAGGGGCGGCGCCTGCCCTACCTGGAGGCGGTCGACGTCCGCTTCGTCGACGACCCGGTCGAGCAGGTGCGGGCCTTCGAGCGCGGCGAGCTCGACATGCTCTACCCGATCCCGCCGGCCTTCTTCCAGACGCTGGTGGTGCCAGAGGGTGGGGTCCGCACCGGAATCGGCAACTACGTGATCCAGAGCTCGCCGGAGCTCGACGTGCAGTACATCGGCTTCCGCATGGACCTCGAGCCCTTCGCCGGCAACCGGGCGCTCCGTCAGGCCTTCAACTACGCGGTCGACCGCGTGGCGCTGGTCGAGCGTGTGGTGCGCCGGGGCCGTCCGGCCCATCACGGCGTGCTGCCACCGGGACTGCCCGGCTTCAATCGCGAGCTGACCGGCTATCACTTCGATCTCGAGCGCGCCCGGTCGCTGATGGCGGCGGCCGGCTACCCGGACGGCGAGGGCTTTCCGGAGCTGACGCTGCAGGTCAACGCCGGCGGCACGGCGACGGTCGAGCTGGCCGAGGCGGTGGCGGCGCAGCTGGGTCGGCTCGGGGTGCGGATCCGGGTGCGGGCTCTCGACTGGGCCGAGCACCTCCGGACCATCGAGGACGAGGAGGTGCCCTTCTTCCGCATGGCCTGGCTTGCCGACTACCCGGATCCGGAGAACTTCCTGGCGCTTTTCCTCAGCCGCAACCTCGCACCCCACGGACCGAACGCCACCCGTTACGTCAACCCCGAGTTCGATCGGCTGATCGACCAGGCGCTGGCGACCACCGACGACGACGACCGCACCGCGCTCTACCAGCGCGCCGAGTCGCTGGTCGTCGAGGACGCGCCGTGGCTGTTCCTGTTCCACGCCGAGTCCTATCGCCTGATCCAATCCTGGGTGCGGGGCTTCCCGATCAACTCGCTCGACCACCGGGTGCTCAAGCGTGTCTGGCTCGAGCGCGGCTGAGCACGACGGGGAGAGGGCGGCACGGACCTCGGAGGGGGCGGCGTCGCGGCACCCGGCCCGGCGCTGGCTCGTCGTCGCCCTGCTCGTGCACCTGGCGCTGGCGCTGTCGTTCTGGCACTACCGGACCGACGACACGTTCATCTTCCTGCAGTACGCCCGCCACCTGGCCGGCGGTGCCGGTCCGTCGTTCAACGCCGGCGAGCCGGTGTTCGGCTTCTCGAGCCCGCTCTGGTTCCTGGTGCTCGCGGGTCTGGCGCGGCTCGGTCTCGGCTCGCTCGCTGCCGCCAAGCTCGCGGCACTCGCCGCCAGCCTGGGCTCGATCGCGGCGCTCTGGCTGTTCGCACGCCAGCGCCTCGACGCACGCTGGACGGCGGTGGCGACCGTCGTCTGGGCGGTGAACGCCTGGCTGGTGCGCTGGACCGCGGCCGCCATGGAGACGGCGCTCGTCCTCGCTCTCGTCCTGGCGGGGCTGGCGGCATGGGAGCGCGAGCGCCGCGAGCCCGGGCGACCGCCCTGGTCGGCGGTGCTGCTCGGGCTCCTCGTCCTGGCGCGGCCCGAGGGCGCGTTGCTGGCCGGGCTCGCCGTCCTCGTGCGCTTCGCCACCGGCGGCGCCCGGGGACGGCGGCAGGCCGTGGTGAGCGTCGCCATCATGGCCGGTCTCGTGGTGCCGTGGCTGGTCTACGCGGCACGCACCATGGGAAGCCTGCTGCCGGTCACCGGGGCAGCCAAGGGCACCGTCGGGATCGCGCTCGGCATCGACCCGCTCGTCGACGTGGCGCGCATCGTCGCCACGACGACGGTGGTCGAGGCCACCTTTCTGGCCGGCGGGCTGGTGGCCGCGCTGCGCGGCGGGGCGCTGCGGGCGAGTGCTGCGCACCTGCTGCCGGTGGCCTGGATGCTGGCGCTGCCGCTGTTCTACGCCGCCACCGGCTTCGACGTCCTGTCGCGGTACGCGCTGCCGATCGTGCCGGTCGTCCTGGTCTACGGGCTGGTGGCGGCCTGCTGGCTACCGGCCGGCCGCGCCTGGCGTCTCGTGGCGGCCTGCGCGACGGCGACCGGTGTCCTGCTGCTCGCGGTCGTGGTCGGGCGTCCGGACGGGGGTCGCGTCGGACCGGCCGCCGTCGCCTCCGCCCCGACCCTCGTGATCGTGTTCGCCGTGGCGCTCGGCGCCGGCTGGCTGCTGGCGCCGCGGCTCGAACGCCGGCGCGCGCTCGCGGTCGCCATCGCCGTTCTGGTGCTGAACGGCGCCGTCCTGGTGCGCGTCGTCCAGCCGCACACGTCGGCCTTCGGGCGCGGCGTCGCCGGCTGCTTCCAGGCGATGGGGGAATGGTTCGCCGTCCACACGCCGCCCGATGCCGAGGTGGCGATCGCCGACATCGGTGCCTTCGGCTACTACTCCGGGCGCCGCGTGCTCGATCTGGCCGGTCTGGTCTCGCCCGAGATGATCCCGCTGGTCGATCGTCTGTCGATCCAGGAGATCGCCGCCGGGCTGGCGTTCGCCCCGCTCGCGCGCCCCGACTACCTGATCGACCGGCACTCGACGCCGGGCCGGCTGGACGGCGCGATGAACGGCGTGTTCGAGCAGCTGCCGCTCGAGCCCTGCGCCATCCAGGGACTGGGCGTGCGCGCCCCCGAGACGATCTACTACACTGGCTACCGGCTGCACTGGGAGCGCTATCGACCGCCGCCCGCCGACGGCGGCGGGGTCGAGGCGCGCTGAGCCGCTCGGCCGGGGGCCGAACGCACGGAGTCGCGATGAACGAGGTGCTGGCCGTCATCGGCTGGATCGGCTTCTACGTGGGGCTCGTCGTCGGGCTGCTCCTGATCCCGCTCGGGCTCGGCGGTACCTTCGTCATCCTCGGCAACGTCATCCTGCTGGCGCTCGCCACCGGCTTCGAACGTGTCGGCTGGTGGGTGCTGCTGGTGCTGCTCGCGATCGCCATCCTCGGCGAGGTGCTCGAGTCGCTGATCGGCGTCTTCACGGTGCGGCGCTTCGGGGCCTCGCGCTGGGCGATGCTCGGCACCTTCATCGGCGGACTCGTCGGCGCCGCCGTTGGCACACCGGTCATGCCGGTGGTCGGCAGCCTGGCGGGCGCGTTCGTCGGCGCCTTCGCGGGCGCCTTCATCGCCGAGGTGCTCTACCGGCGGCACCTCCACTCGAGCCTGCGGGCCGGCTGGGGGGCCTTCGTGGGACGCGTGCTGGCCGCGGTCGTCAAGTTCGAGCTCGGCATCGTGATGATCGTCATCACGCTGGTGCGCATCGGACGGGGAGTGGGCTGATGCGGATCACCACGCGGTCGGAGCGGACCGGGCGCGAGGGACCGGCGGCGCCACCGGCGCCGCCACCGGCGCCGCCATCGGCGCCGCAGCGGCGGCGGCAGCGGCGGCCGCGAGAGCGTCCGCAACGGCGTCTGCAACGGCGTCCGCGTCGGCGGCCGGCGGACCGCGCCGGCGGCGCCCTCCTCGCGGCGCTCCTCGCCGCCGTCGCCTGTCAGGGCACGGCCGGCGACACGCCACCCGACGATCACGATGCCGGCTGGGCGACGGCCCGCGAGCGCATGGTCCGGACGACGATCGAGGCACGCGGCATCACCGACAGCCTGGTGCTGGCGGCGATGCGTGCCGTGCCGCGCCATCGCTTCGTGCCGGAGGCTTACCGGTCACGCGCCTACCTGGATCACCCGCTGCCGATCGGCGAGGGGCAGACGATCTCCCAGCCCTACATCGTCGCCTTGATGACCGAGCTCGCCGAGCTCGCACCCGGCGATCGGGTGCTCGAGATCGGCACCGGCTCCGGCTACCAGGCGGCCGTGCTGGCCGAGATCACGGGCGAGGTCTATTCGATCGAGATCGTCGAGACGCTGGCGGCGCGGGCGGCCCGCACGCTCGACGCCCTCGGGTATGATGCGGTCCGGGTGCGGGCGGGCGACGGCTATCGTGGCTGGCCGGAGGCGGCGCCGTTCGACGCCATCATCGTCACCGCGGCGCCGGACCACGTGCCCGGCCCGCTCGTCGAGCAGCTCCGGATTGGCGGCCGCCTGGTGCTGCCGGTCGGCGATGTCGAGCAGGAGCTCGTGCGCCTGGTCAGGCTGCCGAGCGGCGAGATGGCGGAGGAGCGCGTCCTGCCGGTGCGCTTCGTGCCGATGACCGGCGAGGCCGAGGAGGTGGGTCGGTGAGCGCGGCGGGGAGCGGTGATGGGGCGACCGCGACGCGGCGCGTGCGTCTGCGCGTGTCCGGCATCGTGCAGGGCGTCTTCTTCCGCGCCGCGACGCGCGACCGCGCCCGTGCGCTGGGCCTCAAGGGGTGGGTGCGCAATCTCGTCGACGGG
>JASFRE010000348.1:0-5304 GCA_050115055.1 Candidatus Eiseniibacteriota bacterium
CCCGAGGAGCGGCCGCAGGAGCTGATGGACGATGGTGACCGCCGCGACCGCCAGCAGCCCGACGGCGACGACGGGCGGCCCCCAGCCACCCGGCCGGATGGCGAGGAAGGCAAGCGCGACGGCGACCGCCGCCAGCACGATGGCGCCGGTCCGCGCGAGCCCGAGCCCCAGCAGACGGCGTGCCGCGGCACCGCGCGCCTTGCCGAGGCGTTGCTTCAGTGCCCGGTAGCTCGGCCGCGCGCCGGGCGCCTCCTGCGCTCGATGGTTGGGTCGATCCATGGTCCTTGCCTCGTCCTCGGCGATTCCCTAGCGATCCGTTGGCGGTCCCTCAGCGGTCCCCGGCAATCCCTCGGCGGTCCCCCAGCGATCCACGCTCGCGTCACTCACGAGGTGAGCGCGTAGACGACGACGTTGATGGCCATGCGCATGGCCGCTTCGCGGATGTCGGGAGGATCGTGATGCACGTCGGGGTCCTCGATCCCGTCGCCGACGTCGGACTCGTAGGTGTAGTAGACGACCAGACGGCCGTCCTGGAAGATCCCGAGCCCCTGGGGACGCTTCCCGTCGTGCTCGTGCACCTTCGGGGGACCGGCCGGGATCTCGTAGTAGCTGTGGTAGATCGGATGGTCGAACGGCACTTCGACCAGCTGCTGCTCGGGAAAGACGCGTCGCATCTCGCGGCGGAACGACCGGTCCATCCCGTAGTTGTCGTCGGCGAACAGGAAGCCGCCGGCGGTCAGGTACTCCCGCAGGCGCTCGACCTCCTCGGCGGTGAACTGTACGTTGCCGTGGCCGTTCATGTAGATGAAAGGATAGTCGTAGAGCTCGTCGTCGAGCAGGCTGACGCGCTGCTCCTCGAAGCTCTCGACCGGGACGGTCGTGCGCTCGGCGAGGGTGCGCATCAGGTTGGGCAGCGAGGAGGGGTTCGAGTACCAGTCGCCCCCACCGCCGTAGCGCAGACGGGCGACGGTGACGCCCGACGGGGCGGTCGGCTTCTGCGGCGCCGAGCCGATCTGGCGGCGCTGGACCTGGGCCCCGGTCGGCGCCGGCGAGGCCACCAGTCCGAGGGCCAGCGCGGCGAGCAGGGTCGGTGCCAGCAACGCGCGACCCGGTGCCGTGCGGCCGGTCGTTCCCCGGACCGTGACCCCTGCAAGGTGGCTGGCGAGTCGGATCATGGGCTCCTCGTCGGCGGTGCGGTGCGTGCAACCGGCTGCTCCCGGTGGACGCGCCACGCGGGGTCCGGGTCGGGGCACGGGTGCGACGCCCTCATGACGTCGGGGTCGAGACCGGTCGGGGGGGTTCGGCGCGCGCCCGGGCAGACGAGCGCCCCCGGGGCGGGCCGGGTAGGCCCTCCCACCTTACGGCAAAACCCCAGGCCGAACCAGGGGTTCCGTGCGCCACGGTTCCCGCGTCCACCCGACAACAAATTGGTATGAAAAGAGTTACGGTCACGGCCCGGGTCGGGTTGCGGAGGTGTGACACTGCCTCATGAATCGGCAGCCCTCGGACGGAGCGCCAGTCCGGCGCCCTGGTCGCAGCGGGCGGGCCGACCCGGTTGACTCCGTGACCCGTGCCGCCGCCTGCGCTACAGTCGGCACCTCGCAGTCCGGTCGCCGGGCAGCGGGCGGACCCGCCGGCGTGGTTCTGGCGCGGTGCTCCCGCCGGGGTGTTTCCGCTGGAACATCTGGAACATCCGCGTGGGCAGCACGTGAGCCCACGGGTTGGTGTTTCCGCTGAAACATCCGACCCGGTCGACACGGTAGCCGGGCCGGACGGATGACGGCCGAGCCGGTCTCTCGTTTCAATAGGAAACGCTCGCCGACACCCGACAGGAGCAGTCGCGCTCGAGCGAGACCACCCGACTCCGCCGAGTCGTTGCTGTGGAGGTAGTGCCAGATGGGCAAGATCATCGGTTTGGCAGTCGCCGTGCTGGTCGTGCTGGGGCTGATCTTCGGTGGCTGGATCTTCGGGACCTACAACCGCCTGGTGGGGGTCGACGAGCAGGTGAACGAGGCCTGGAGCCAGGTCGAGAACGTCTACCAGCGCCGCATGGACCTGATCCCCAACCTCGTCGAGACCGTGAAGGGGGTCGCCGACTTCGAGCGCGAGACCTACACGGCGGTCTCGGAAGCACGCGCCCAGGCCGGCAAGGTCCAGCTCTCACCCGAGCTGCTGCAGGATCCGCAGGCCTTCCAGCGCTTCGAGCAGACGCAGGGCGCCCTGTCGTCGGCCTTGAGCCGGCTCCTGGTGACGGTCGAACGCTACCCCGAGCTCAAGGCCAACCAGAACTTCCTGAACCTCCAGTCGCAGCTCGAGGGCACCGAGAACCGGATCGCGGTCGAGCGCCGGCGCTTCAACGAGGTGGCGCGGACGTACAACACGACGGTCCGGCGCTTCCCGACGCGCTTCGTCGCCGCGATCGCCGGCTTCGATCAGCGACCCTACTTCCAGGCCGCCGAGGGCGCCGAGCAGGCACCCAAGGTCGACTTCTAGAGTGCATGTTGTGATCCAGCGCGACTCCACGACATCCGACGCGCCGCGTGCCATGCAGCATGCCAGGTCGCGTCGCACGCCGCCTGCCGTGTCGTTCGCCGCACCCCTCGCGGTGTGCCTCCTCGCGACGCTGGCCACGCTCTACGTGGCCGCGGTACCGGCGCTGGCACTCGACGTGCCGCCGCCCCCGCGCGGTCGCGTGCTGGATCAGGCCGGCCTCCTGTCGCGCTCGACGGTGGCCTCGCTCGAGCAACAGATTGCCGCGTTCGAGCAGCGCACGTCGAACCAGATCGCCGTCGCGATCTTCGAGTCGCTCGACGGCGAGTCGCTCGAGGACTTCTCGATCCGTCTGGCGGAGCGCTGGCAGCCCGGCCAGGCGGAGCGCGACAACGGCGTCATCCTCGTGCTGTTCGTCAAGGACCGCAAGGCGCGCCTCGAGGTCGGCTACGGGCTCGAGGGCGCCCTGCCCGACGCGCTCGCCAGCAGCATCATCCGCAACGTGCTCGCCCCCGAGTTCCGCGCCGGTCATTACGACACCGGTGTCGTGAAGACGGTCGGGGCGGTGATGTCGGCCACGCAGGGCGAGTATGAGGGCCTGCCACAGGCCGAGCAGCCGGCCCGCAAGCGTGGCTTCAGCCTGTTCTCGCTGATGCTGATCGTGATCGTCTTGATGGGCCTCGGACGTGGTCATCGCGGCTATGGATCGCGTGGCCTGATCTACGGCTTGCTGCTGGGCTCGCTGTTCGGCGGGCGCCGGGGCGGCGGCTGGGGTGGCGGCGGCTTCGGCGGCGGTGGCGGTGGGTTCGGTGGTGGCGGCTTTGGCGGGGGCGGCTTCGGGGGCGGCGGCGCCTCCGGCGGCTGGTAGCTGGTAGAAGGTGACACGATGCCGAGACGCGGACTGGTCCTGAGCCTCGTCCTCATCCTCGCCGGGCTGGCGCTGGGTGTTCTCGCCTTCGTCCCCGGTGTCGCGCCCGAGGGCAGCTGGGACGAGGCCTCGAGCCTTGCCCCGCGCGCCGTCCTCACGGTCGTCGGGCTCGTCCTCATGCTGCTCGGCGGCTTCTTCCTGCGGCGGACCCTGCTCGGCGGCCGGCGCGATCCGGCCACGTTCCTGCACAAGGACGAGGAGCAGCGTGTCCTCGAAGCGATCGCCGCGTTCGAGAACCGCACCTCGGGCGAGATCCGTGTCCACCTGGCGCGACGCGCCTCGGACGACATCATGACCGACGCCGCGCGCACCTTCGAGCGTCTCGGGATGACGGCGACCCAGGATCGGAACGGCGTCCTCTTCTTCATCGGCGTCGCGCGCCGGCGCTTCGCGGTGCTCGGCGACTCGGGGATCGACGCCGTCGTGCCCGACGACTTCTGGGACGAGGTGGTCGATCACGTGCGCGAGCGCTTCCGCGCCCAGGACTTCGCGGGCGGCCTGGCCGAGGGGATCCGCATGGCCGGCGAGGCGCTCGCCGCCCACTTCCCGGTGGCGGCCGACGACGTCAACGAGCTGCCGGACGACATCTCGCGCGAGGAGTGAGCGCGCCGGCCGACGCGGCTCAGTCGGCCGGCGGTCCGGAGGCGCGCGCCACCTGATCCGACTTGATCTTCCCCGGGTCGAATCGACGTGCCTTCGCGAGCATCGTGTCGATCGTCTCGTCGAAGCCGGCCTTGGCGCCGCGCTGGAAGCGGAGCGGATTGACGCGCGCCACGACGAACGCCTTCAGGTACGGGCTGTCGAAACCGCGCTCCTTGAGCGCCGCCACCGCGGCGTTGACCGCGTCCTCGAGCTCGAGCAGCCGCGCCGCACGCTCGCGCCGCGTCGCCAGCGCGTTCGGCAGCTTGCTGGCCAGGAAGCGCTCGACCCGCTTCAGCACCGGATGGTAGGAGCTGCCCGCGAAGCGCCCGCGCTGCTGGTAGCAGAGACCGAGCGTCAAGAGCGACGGCTCCTCGAACTCGGCCTCGAACTCGCGCTCGGGGCGTGGATCGAGCTCCGCCAGGCCCTCGGCGAGACGGATGACCTCGAGCGCGCGCTCCCGCAGGTTGTGCGCCTTCTCGGTGTTGAGGAGCAGGATGCGATGAGCGACGCTCATCTCGGGCACGACCAGGGCGACGATCGACTTCGCCCCCAGCTTGCGCATCGCCGCCAGCCGGTGATGGCCGTTCGGCGTCCAGTAGGCACCGTCGTCGTTGCGGACGGCGATGAGCGGATCGAGGAAACGATCGAGCTTGTCGATCGCCTCCGACAGGCGCTCGACGTGCGGTGTGCTCAGGTCGCGCTGGTAGGGCGTCGGCTGCACGGCGTCGACCGGCAGCCCGGCCAGGACCTGCCAGTTGCCGCCGAGCGGATCGCGAAAGACGCCGAGCACGGCGCCGCGATCGCCCTCGATGGCGGCGCTCAGCGCCTCGATCTTCGCGGGCGGTGACGCCGAGGCGAGGCGCATCGCCTCGAGACCGCGCGAGGCCGGCGGCACCTCGGCCTTCTTGCGACGGCGTCGGGTCGTGGTCGCAGGACCCGACTTGCCGGTCTTCGATGGACGCGCCTCGGTCGAGCTCTCATCGGGCGGAACGGACATCGTGACTCCCGGGGTGGTGACGATCCCAGACGCCCGGCACCGCGGACCCGGGCGATGGCCGAGGATAGCACGGCACCGGAGGACGGGCGGACGGAGGCCTGGGCTGGGGCACCGGCCGGGGCGCGAACGATGGACACCGGTGCCGGGTGCTACTCCGGAGCCTTGCCGGCGCTGTCGCTCGCGGCACCGGCCTCCTCGTCCGCCTCGAGGGACTGCTGGAGCCAGCCCATGGGGATCGACACGTCGA
>JASFRE010000349.1:0-5303 GCA_050115055.1 Candidatus Eiseniibacteriota bacterium
CGGCCGCGGGGCTCTTCAAGGCGCTGGGTCACCCGGCGCGGTTGCTGATCATCAACCTGCTGCGCGCCCAGCCCCGGCACGGGGAGGAGCTGGCGGCGATCCTCCGCATCAACCCGGCCACCATCTCTCACCACCTGGGAAAGCTGGCAGCGGCCGGCATGATCCGGTCCCGCCGCGACCAGTACTACCAGACCTACTCGGTGGTGCCGGGGGTGCTGGATCACAGCCTGGGCGACCTGCTGAGCCGGGTGCCGTCCGCGGCCGCGCCGGGGGTGGACGAGGACGCCTTCCGCCGCAAGGTGCTCCGGACCTTCTTTCGCCGCGGGCAGCTGGTCCAGATCCCCGCGCAGCGCAAGAAGCGGCGCATCATCCTCGAGCAGCTGGTCGAGGAGTTCGAGCCGGGGCGCATCTACGACGAGCGCGAGGTCAACCGCACGCTGGTCGAGTTCCACGAGGACGTGGCGACGTTGCGCCGCGAGCTCGTCGCGCATCGGCTGATGACGCGCGCGCGCGGCCAGTACCGCCGTGTCGCCGCGCCATCGCCGGCGGACGCCGTCAGCAGCCCCGGCCGTCAGCCGCGTGGCCCCACGTAGACCGCTCCGGGCTCGATGACCCGTCCGTCAGGCAGGTACTCGAGGCAATGAGCCATCCACCCGGTCTGGATGGCGAGGCAGAAGGGGATCGGGAACGAGGCGACCGGCAACCCGATGGCGCCGTAGATGAGACCGGTGATCGAGTCGACGTTGGCATGGACGCCCTTGGTGCCGAGTGCCGCCTCGACCTCGTCGCGCAGCGCCACGTAGGTCTCCCAGAGTCGCGTCTCGCCGCGCGACTCGAGCAGGGCCCGGGCGTGCGGCTCGAGGATGACGGCGCGCGGGTCGCGCACCTTGTAGACGCGATGTCCGAAGCCCGGGAAGCGATGGCCGGCCGCGAGGCGCTGGCGCGCCCAGGCACGGGCGGCGGCGGGTCCATCCAGCGCCCGCAGCATCGCATAGGCCTCCTGGTTGGCACCGCCGTGCAGCGCCCCCGACAGGGCCCCCATGCCGGCCAGCACCGCGCCGCCCAGGTCGGTGCCGGTCGAGAAGACGGTGAGGGCGGCGAGCGCCGCGGCATGCAGCCCGTGCTCGATCTGCACGATCAGGCTGGTCTCGAAGGCGCGCAGCTCGGCCGCCGACGGCTCGCGCGCCAGCGTTTGCCAGAGGAAGTTGGCGGCGTGCGAGAGCTCGCGCCGCGGCGCCACCGGCGGCCGGTCGTGGAGGTGGCGGATCGCCGCGGCCGCCAGCGTCGTCGCCCACGACAGGATGCGCGGTGGCCGGCGCCACTGGGCCGCCGGGTCGGTGCGCTCGCCCTCCGGCACGTGACAGGCGGCGATGGTGAGCGCCGTCCGGTACTGGGCGAGCGGGTGGGAGCGCGTCGGCAGGAAGCGCAGGACGCCGAGCGCCGGTGCCGGCACGTCCTCGCGCCAGCGCACGAGCTCGCCCCTCCAGGTCTCGAGGGTCGCGGCGTCCGGCAGCTCGCCGTGCAGCACCAGGTAGCTCGCCTCCTCGAACGAGGCGTGGCGCGCCAGCTCCTCGATCGCGTAGCCGCGCACCACGAGGCGGCCGTCGCTGGTGACCGCGGCGATCGCGGTGTCGCCGGCCACGAGTCCCTCGAGACCGCGCCCGTAGGTCTGCCAGGCCGGTGCATGGCGCGCGCCGATCATGACCGGCTCCTGGCGCTGATCGGCACGTAGGGTCGCGGCGGCGGGCCGACGTAGCGGCTCTCGGGGCGGAACAGGCGGTTGTGCTCCAGGTACTCGCGCACCCGGGCGACGATGCCGACCACGCGCCCGACCGCGTACAGGCACGGCACCAGCGACGGCCGCGCGCCGAGCAGGTGGTAGACGATCGCCGCATAGAAGTTGGCGTTGGTGGCGAGGCCGCGCGCCGCCAGCCGCCGCGTGGTCTCCTCCTCGACCGCGCTCGCCACGTCGAACAGCCCCTGGCGCCCGGCCGGGGCGGCGAGGCGGCGCGCCTCGTCACGCAGCATGGCGACCCGCGGGTCGACGCCGTGGAAGACGCGGTGACCGAAGCCGGCGATGCGCTCGCCGCGCGCCAGCGCCGCCGCCACCCAGGCGCGCGCCGCGTCCGGGTCGGCGAGCGGCAGGAGCTGCCGCAGCACCTGCTCACCGGCACCGCCGAGCAGCGGGCCACGCAGCGCGCACAAACCCGCGACCACGTCGTAGTAGGGATCGGAGCGACAGCTGCCCACCACCATGCCGGTGAAGGTCGGCGCGTCGAGACCATGGTCGGCGTACAGCACCCAGCAGAGATCGAGCAGTCGCACCTCGTCGTCCGAGAAGCAGCGCGGCTCGAGGGCCTGGATCACTCCCTGGGCGAGCGTCGTGGAGAAGTCGGTCGGCTGATGCTCCAGTCCGGCGACGTGGCAGGTGACGACGCGCACCAGTTCCGCCATCTGCCCGACGATGCGCAGGTCCTCCCAGATCACCGTGCCGCTCAGGTCGTCGTCGGCGGTGAGCTCGAAGCAGCCGAGCGCACTGACCCCGGCGCGCAGGAGACGGGTGGGATGCGTGTCCGGTGGCAAGCTGCGCACGATGTCGACGACGTTCTGCGGCAGCGCGCGGCTGTCGGCCAGCCGGCGGCGGAAGGCGGCGAGGCTCTCCGGATCGTCCTCGGGACGGCGCCCGTCGATCAAGAGGTAGGCCACCTGCTCCAGATCGTAGCGCGCCGCGATGTCGGCGATCGGGATCCCGCGGTAGTAGAGGGCGCCGCGCGCCGCGTCGACCCAGCTGATCGCGGTGTCGCAGGCGATGGCGCCGGCCAGCCCGGGGCCGACCTGGGCGGCAAGCGGCCACTCGAGGCGCTCGGCGCGCCAGTCGAAGTCGCGGGCGTGAGTCTCGAAGCGTTGCATCGCGGGGCGCCTCGGGCGGAGGGGCGATACGGGCGATCCACGGAGCCGGTCGATCGGGCGCCCGTACGCTACCGGTGCCGGCGACGGCCGTCAATCGGCTCCCGCCCGTCTCCCGTTCGCCAGGACGGTACCGGGAGTGCTATGGTCTCGGCCGGCGCGCGCCCCCGCCCCATGCCGAACCGAGGAACGACCATGAGCCAGCCTGCGTCACCCGGTGACACGCTCCCGGCGGCCCGGCCCCACCGCCTCCCGGCACTCGTCGACTACGCCGAGGGCTCGATCGTCAGCCGCACGCTCGCGCGATCGAAGGCCGGCACGATCACCCTCTTCGCCTTCGATGCCGGTCAGGCGCTGAGCGAGCACTCGACCCCTTACGACGCCTTCGTGCAGATCCTCGACGGCGACGCCGAGCTCGTGATCGGCGGCACGTCGGTGCCGGTCACCGCCGGCGACACCGTGGTCATGCCGGCCGACGTGCCTCACGCGGTCCACGCCACCGCGCGCTTCAAGATGCTCCTGACCATGATCCGGGGCTAGCCGGCGACGGCGGGAGTGAGGGAGGAGCCAGGATGCAACGCATCACCCTGGGCCGCAGCGGCATCGAGGTCTCGCGCATCGCCATGGGCACCATGACCTTCGGCGGCCAGGCCGACGAGCGCGAGTCCTTTCGCATGATGGACCTGTGCGTCGAGCGCGGGATCGACTTCTTCGACACCGCCAACATGTACAACGCCGGCGCCTCGGAGACGATCATCGGGCGCTGGCTGGCGAAGCACCGCGGTCGGCGTGAACGACTCGTGCTGGCGAGCAAGGTCTTCTACCCGGTCGGCGACGACCGCTCGACGACCGGCCTGTCACGGCGCGTCATCCTGCGCGAGCTCGACCGCACGCTCGACCGTCTCGGCACCGACTACCTCGACATCTACTACATGCATGCGCCCGATCACCGGACGGCGATCGAGGAGTCGCTGCACACCATGGACGTGCTCGTCCGCTCCGGGCGCGTGCGGACGATCGGCATGTCGAACTACGCGGCCTGGCAGATGGCGGAGGCGAGCTGGCTCGCCGCCGCGCGCGGCTGGGCCCAGCCGTCGGTGGCGCAGCCGATGTACAACATGATCGCCCGCGCCATCGAGACCGAGATCCTCCCCTGCTGCCGCCACCTCGGGATGGCGACCTGCGTCTACAACCCGCTCGCCGGCGGCCTGCTGACCGGCAAGCACGTCAAGGGCTCGGACCCGGATCCCGAGGGGCGCTTCGGCTCGAACCGCTTCTATCGCGAGCGCTTCTGGCACGACGCGCACTTCGACGCGGTGGCGGCGCTGGGCGGCGTCGCCGTCGAGTCCGGCCGCACGCTGATCGGCCTGGCGCTGCGCTGGCTGCTCGACCAGGAGGCGGTGAGCTGCGTGCTGCTCGGCGCCAGCTCGTTCGCCCAGCTCGAGACCAACCTCGCGGCGCTCGACGAGCGCGACGGAACGTCGCTCGACGTCGATACGCGCGAGCGCTGCGACGCCATCCACCGGGAGCTGCGCGGCTTTCCCCCGAAGGGCGTGGTGCGCTAGGCGCCGCGCGGGAGACCGACCATGAGCGACGCACCACGCCCCCGACCGGGCACCATCCTCTGGCACGATCTCACCGTCCCGGACGCGGGTGCGGTCCGCGACTTCTACGCCACGGTGATCGGCTGGCGGTCGGAGCCGGTGAGCATGGGCGAGTACGATGACTTCAACCTACTCGCTCCCGGCTCGGACGAGTCCGTCGCCGGCATCTGTCACGCGCGCGGTTCGAACGCCGACCTGCCGCCGCAGTGGCTGGTCTACGTGGCGGTCGACGACGTCGACGCCTGCGCGGCGCGGTGTCGCGAGGCTGGCGGCAGCGTGGTGGCCGGTCCGCGCGCGGTGGGCGGTGGGCGGTTCTGCGTCATCCGCGATCCGGCCGGTGCCGTGCTGGCGCTCTATCAGAGCTGACGCAGAGCTGACGCGCGCCGCTGACGCGCGCCGCACCGACCGGCCGGCCGGCCTTGCCGCGCGCATCGTCTCTGCTATGGTGACGCCATGCTGACGCCCGCTCCTTTCCGCCGTCATCGCGCCGCGCCCGGCAGCGGCGCACCGATTGACTGCGCACCGACTGACTGCGCACCGGCTGGCCACGCACCGGCTGGCCACGCCCCGGCCGCCCTGGCGCTGGCCCTCCTGGCGCCCGCCAGCCTCGCGCTCGGTCTCGTCGTGCTCGGCCTCCTCGTGGCATCCTGCGCGCGCGAGCCCGCCACGGACCGCGCCTCCGGCGGCGCCGTCGTCCTCGACGCCTGGGCGCACGCCGGCCAGCAGGCCGAGCGCGACACCCTCGAGCGCCAGGTGACGCGCTTCAACGTGTCGCAGGACTCGATCCGCGTC
>JASFRE010000350.1:0-5271 GCA_050115055.1 Candidatus Eiseniibacteriota bacterium
CCCGGCAGCCCGGTGAGCGGGTTGACGTCCCGGTTGTCGACGCGCAGGCGCAGCGCATTGCGCACCCGGGCGACCAGCTCCTCCTCGAGATGCCCGAGGGTCTCGATGTCGGTCAGCGTCGCACTGTCGCCGCGCTCCCCGGCGGCAACGGCATCGACCGTCCCGTCGACACGGCCGTCGACCGCGGTGGTGGCGGCCGTCATGGCCGCGTGCGCGTCGTCCCGCACCTTGACCAGGTAGTCGTTGGCGCCGTAGCGCAGGCTCTCGATCTTGTCGCTGAATTCGCCGCGCACCGTCACCATGATCACCGGGATCGACTCGGTCTGCTGCGACTGCTTGAGCCGGCGGCAGACCTCGTCGCCGTTCATGCGGTTCATGACCAGGTCGAGAACCACCAGATCCGGCGGGTGGCGGTAGATCTCCTCGAGGGCCTCGTCTCCGTCGGACGCCACGCGCACGCGGAAGTCGGCACGCTCCAGGATGCGCTTCCAGTGCTGCCGGAAGATCTCCTCGTCGTCGACGACGAGAATCTCGGGCACCAACTCGCAGTGGTCTGCGACGCGAACTTGACTCATCCCGATGCATCCCCTCCGTGCGGCTCTGCCAGGCGCAACGGCACACGCGTCACGGACGCTGCGCGGCAGGACGTGACGGCAACAAACATGCCAAGCGTCGTTCCCGATTCGACGCTGGAAACGGCCATGGGAACGCGGCTTGGCGTCGCGGGGGCACCGGCCCCAGGGCGGGACGCACGGACGACGTGCAGGATGCGAGCGGTCGCGGGCAGCGTGACCTGGCACACGGTCGATGACCATGCGAATCCGGTGCCCGGGATCAGGAGATGGCCGGCCGTGCGCCGACGCTCATCCCCACCCGATCTCCTCGAGGCTGGCGTGGGCGCCGAGATGCAGCGGCGAGCGCCGGCCGGCGCGCAGCTGGATGGCGCCGACGAACGCGATCATCGCGCCATTGTCGGTGCAGAGCGCCGGGGCCGGGCGCACGAGCTGGTAGGCGCCGGCGGCGAGTGCCTCCGTGAGCCGGCCGGCGAGGTGACGGTTGCAGGCGACGCCGCCGCAGACCACGACGTGCTCGACGTCGACGCGTGACAGGGCATCGAGGACCCGGCCGACCAGAGCCTCGGCCACGGCGTCCTCGAAGCTGCGCGCCACCATCGCCATCGCACGCTCGTCGGCCGGCGGCTGCTCGGCGAGATGGTAGCGCACCGCGGTCTTGAGGCCCGAGAAGCTCAGGTCGAGATCGCCGGGTCGTGCGACCGGGAAACGCGGCGCCGCGCGGCCGCCGGTGCCGTCACCGGCGTCGTCGTCGCGTCCCGCGCCGGTCCCGCCGCGCGGATCCCCGCCGGCGCCGTCGCCGCGCGCCCGACCCGCCAGCCGCTGGATGGCCGGCCCACCCGGATAGCCGAGGCCGAGCATCTTCGCCACCTTGTCGAACGCCTCGCCGGCGGCGTCGTCGCGCGTGCCGCCGAGATGATGGTAGTCGCCGAAGGCGCGGACGTGCACCAGCTCGGAGTGACCGCCGGAGACGATCAGCGCCAGGAAGGGGGTGGCGAGCAGCGTCGGGTCGACCGCAAGACCCGACCAGATGTGGCCCTCGAGGTGATTGACGCCGACCAGCGGCAGGCGGCGCGCGTAGGCCAGCGACTTGGCGAAGCTGACCCCGACCAGGAGCGAGCCCAGGAGCCCCGGTCCGGCGGTGACGGCGATGCCGTCGACAGCGTCGAGACCGATCCCGGCCCGCTCGAGGGCGGCGCCGACGACCGGCGCCAGCGCCCGCAGGTGGGCGCGGGAGGCGAGCTCCGGGACGACGCCCCCGAACTCGAGGTGCTCCTCCTGGGAGGCGACGACGTTCGACAGGATGGCGAAGTCGTCGCCGACCACGGCCGCCGCGGTGTCGTCACAGGAGGTATCGATGCCGAGGATCTTCATGGTCGGATGTCCATGGCGGGGGCGGCCCGCCCGCAGGCGTCGCGAGCAGCGCTCGAGCGTAGCCGATCACCGACGGCCCGACAAGACGCGATGGCGACGCGCGGCGTCCCGTCGGCGACGCGCGGCGCCGCGAGCCGTTGACAGCCGGTGACGCGAGGCACCAAGATGAGGGGCTCCTCGACGTGCCGCCCTGTTCCGATCCCCCGGGTCCTCCCCATGCGATCCAGACCGACCCGTCAGACGCTGCGGCATCTCGCCGCCGCGGCCGGCATCGACCGTGTCACCGCGACACCGGCGACCGCGCTCGGCGACCGCGCCGGTCTCCATCGCTGGCTCGAGCGCGGCCAGCACGGCACGATGCGCTGGATGGAGCGTGCCCCGGAGCGACGCCTCGACCCGCGACGGGTCCTCGACGGCGCACGCACCATCGTCACGGTGGCGGTCAACTACTTCCGGCCGTTCTGGCATGCGACGCGCGGCGACGCCGGTGGGGCCGGTGGGGCCGGTGGGGGGAACGCCGCCGCGGCGCTCACCGGTCGCATCTCGCGCTACGCCTGGGGCGGCGACTATCACCGGATCGTCAGGCGGCGGCTCGTCGAGCTGGCGCGAGCGCTCGGCGCCTCGCGCGGGGCGGCGCGGCTCTACGTCGACACCGGACCGGTCATGGAGAAGCCCTGGGCGCACCGCAGCGGCCTCGGCTGGGTCGGCAAGCACGGCAACGTGATCACACGCCAGCTCGGCTCGTGGGTCTTCCTCGGCGTGCTGCTCCTCGACGAGGAGATCGAGCCCGACCCGACGGCGACCGACCACTGCGGCAGCTGCACCCGCTGCATCGACGCCTGCCCGACGGCGGCGATCGTCGAACCGACCGTGGTCGACGCGCGGCGCTGCATCTCCTACCTGACCATCGAGCACCACGGGGCAATCGACCCGGCGCTGCGCGACGGCATGGGCGACTGGCTGTTCGGCTGCGACGTCTGCCAGGACGTCTGCCCCTGGAACAAGTTCGCGCGGCCGGCGGCGGATGCGCGCTTCGGTCCGCGCGCCGGCAACCTGGCGCCGTCGCTGGTCGACCTGGCGCGGCTCTCGCAGGCGGCGTTCGACGAGCGCTTCCGCGGGACCAACGTGCGTCGCAGCGGCTGGGCCGGCTTCCTGCGCAACGTGATGATCGCGCTGGGCAACTCCGGCGAGCCGGGCCCGGCGCGCGCACCGCTCGCGGCGGGGCTCGTGCATCCCGAACCGCTGGTGCGACGGCACGCCGCCTGGGCGCTGGGCCGGCTCGGCGAGCGCGCGCCCCTGCACGCGCGGGCAGCGCGCGAGTCCGACCCGACGGTGCACGGCGAGATCGAGGCGGCGCTCGGCTGAGCGCACGCCGTGTTGCCCCATCCGACCCGCAGCGGGAAACGATCACGATGCGCACCTACACGATCATCGGCGGCGGCTGCTTCGGGAGCTTCTACGTGCGCCAGCTCCGGCGCTGGGCGAAGCGCCAGCACGGTCCGGTCGGGCGCATCGTCGTCGTCGACCGCGACCCGGAGTGCCGCGTCGCGTGCGAGGCACGGGAGGCGCCCGACCCGCGCCTCGAGCTCCGGATCGGCGACTGGGTGGAGGTGCTCTGCGAGCTCGTGCCGCGGCTCGCGAGCGCCCGTTCACCGGTGACCGATCGGCTCGTGCCATCCTGCCACGCGCCGCACGTCCTTCTCCAGAGCCTGTCGCGTCTCACGGGCCGCGAGCCGATCGGCGCCGAGGTCGGCAGGGAGCTGTTCGCGGGGCTCTCGACCCCCTTCGTGCACGACCTCGAGAATGGCTGCTACGCGGTGAGCTACGCCACCTGGACCTGCCCCGTCAACTGCATCGAGCCGGAGACCTGTCCCGCCATCCGGCAGCCGCTCGACTGGGACGTCGGCACGGCGCTGCGCGCCTATGCCGCCGAGCGCGCCGACCGGATCGACGCCTGCCACATCCTGAGCTGCCAGCACGAGGCGTTCGGCGTCGGGACGATCCCGCTCGCCGCCATCGTCGACGCCTACCGCGTCCTGCGCGACGGGCCGACCGGCGCCGGCACCACGCACGACGACGGCGCTCGCCGCGGGCGGGTGAGCGCCGTCGCCACGGTCTCGACCTGTCACGGCGTCATCGGCGCTCTGCAACCGTGACGCCCGCGCCGCATCACCGGACCATCGTCATCTTGCGGGTCTGGTACACGTCGTTGGCCTCCAGCCGGTAGAAGTAGACGCCGGACGCCGCCGGCGCGCCACCGTCGGTCGTGCCGTCCCAGGTCACCGCGTGCTGCCCGGCCGGCCGCGCGCCGTCGAGCAGGGTCCGCACCAGTGTCCCCTCGACGTCGTAGATGCGGAGCGCCACGCGCCCGTCCGTCCCCAGTGCGAAGCCGATGCGGGTCGACGGGTTGAACGGGTTGGGGCGGTTCTGGGTGAGCTCCGTCCTGGCCGGGGCCGCCGACGCCGGATCCTCGATGCCGGTCGCGCCCCCGGTCCAGGTGAGGATCATGAAGTCGTCGATCGCCGCCTCGACGAGTGACGGACCCTGTGGTGCCGACTGGTCGTCGCGCGCCACGAAGCGGAAGCGCATCGACCCGGTCAACGGTACGTGGTTGGTGAGCTCGAAGCGGCGCGATCCCCAGTAGTAGGTCGACTCGGTCGTCGACTCGATCGACGTCCAGGTTGCACCGCCGTCGGTCGAGACATCGAAGTCGAAGGCATCCTCGGCCGGATGCCCGCCCAGGTCGTTCGAGAACCAGAATGAGTAGAGGACGCGGGCGTAGTCGACGTTGCCGAGGTCGTAGACCTCCGTGTGCAGCGTCGTGTACCCGTTGTCGACATCGTGATCACCGGCGAGGCCGCCGACATCTTCCTGCTCGGTCACCCAGCACAGGACGCCGGGAGCCGGGGTCGTGTCGTCCTCGGGTGTGACGCCGAACTGGATGCCGCCGACGTAGCGCAGGACCTCGATCGGGTCGACGCGCTCCCAGAGCCCCGCCGTGGCCGTGGACGGGCCGAGCGACCAGCCGGGGTCGCTCTCCATGTCGGCGTTCACCGTCGTCGTCAGCGTGCCGACGACGAAGCCGTGAGTCGACCCCGGTGCCCCCTCGGGATGGGTCGTGCGGTTGCCGATCTCGTCACGTCCGAGGACGTAGTACTGGACCAGCGTCCCCAGCTGCTGCGCCGGGATGAAGGCATGATAGAGATTGGCGCCGCCGGACGGCACCATCTCGAGCGCCTGGAAGGTGCCGAGGTTCGTGCGGTAGAAGACTCGCAGCGAGTCGGACACCAGCTGGCCCTCGGTCGAGAAGATCGCGGCCTCGACC
>JASFRE010000351.1:0-5264 GCA_050115055.1 Candidatus Eiseniibacteriota bacterium
GGACCGTGTCGCCGGCGCGCGCCTCGCGCTGGAGCACGGCGCCGACGTGGCGGTGCTCGACGACGGTTTCCAGCACCGTCGCCTCGCCCGCCGCCTCGACCTCGTCCTGCTCGACGCCTCCGACCCGTTCGGCGGCGGCCGGCTGCTGCCGGCGGGCCGCCTGCGGGAGCCCCTCGGCGGACTGCGCCGCGCCGACCTGATCCTGGTCACCCGCGATCCCGACGCCGCAACGTTGGCGGCGGTGGAACGTCGCGTGCGCGCCGCCGGCGCGGGCGCCCCGCTGCTCGCGGCGGGGCATCGCCGCGCGGGGTTCGTCGATCCGCGCGGCGCGGCGGCGGCGGCGCCGGCGCAGGCGCTGGCCTTCTGCGGCATCGGCAATCCCGCCCGCTTCCGGGCGGACCTCGAGGAGGCGGGGATCCGGCTCCTCGACTTCGTGGCCTTCGCCGATCATCATCGGTACGCTCGGGGCGAGCTCGCCGGGCTCGAGCGTCGTGCGCGGGCGAGCGGAGCGGTCTTGGTGACGACGGAAAAGGATCTCGCCCGTCTCGACGAGCCCCTCGTCGCCGCGCTGGACCCTTCGCCGCTGGCATTGCGCATCGAGGCGCGGATCCCGCAGGAGCCGTTGTTGCTCGACTCCGTCGCCGCCGCGCTCGCGCCCGGGGCGGGAGTGCCGTGATGCGCCGGCTCCGTTTCGCGATCGAGGCCGCGGTCTTCGCGCTGCTGATGCAGCTGGCGCGGGTGCTGCCGTTCCGCCTGCTGCAGCGGATCGGCTCCGTGGCCGGCAGCCTGTTCTACCTGGCGAACGGACGACACCGTCGCATCACCCACGAGAACCTCCAGGCCTGCCTCGGGGAAGAGCTGGGCCCCGACGGCGTGCGGCGCGTCGCGCGGGCCGTCTGGCGGCACTTCGGGCGCATCACCTTCGACACCCTGGCGCTCCCGCGCCTCGGCCCGGACAGCGTCGGCCGACTCGTTCACTACGAAGGGCTCGAGCATCTGCGCGAGGCCACCGCGCGCGGCCGCGGCGTGCTGGCGTTCTCGGCGCACTTCGGACACTGGGAGCTCGCCGCGGTAATGCAGGCCCACCTCGGCTACCCGCTGGCGCTCATCACCCGGCCGCTCGACAACGTGCGGCTCGAGCGCCTCCTCGCACGCCTGCGCGGCTGTTCCGGCAACCGCGTGGTGCACAAGCGGGACGCGGTCAAGGAGATGCTGCGCGCGTTGAACCGCAAGATGGGCGTCGCGATCCTGATCGACCAGGACGCGCGCGATGCCGGCATCTTCGTCCCGTACTTCGGCCGCCTCGCCTCCACCACCCCGACGCTCGCGCTGCTGGCGGCGCGCACCGGCGCGGCGCTCCTGCCCTGCTTCGCGGTGCCGCGACCCGACGGCAGCTACCACATCACGTACGGACCGATCGTCGAGTGGGAGTCGAGCGGCGACCGGGCCACCGACGTCCAGCACCTCACCGAGCGCTGCACGGCGATCGTGGAAAGCTGGGTGCGCCGGCACCCGGAAGCGTGGCTGTGGATGCACCGGCGCTGGAAGACCCGTCCGCCGGAAGAGACGGCCTGAGCCGCGCGGATCCGGGCTACACTGGCCGGGTCGGCGGAGGAGGCGCATGCGCAGAAGGGCGCTCTTGATGGACCGTGACGGCACGGTTTGCGAGGAGGTCGGCTACCTCGACCGGGTGGAGAAGCTGCGGCTGCTGCCCGGCAGCGCCGAGGCGATCCGCCGCGCGAACGCCGCGGGGCTGCAGACCCTGGTGCTGACGAACCAGTCCGGCGTCGCCCGGGGACGCTTCGACGAGACCCTGCTCGCCGACGTCCACGAACGCCTGCGCGAGTTGCTCGCCGACGCCGGGGCTCGCCTCGACGGGATCTACCACTGTCCGCACCACCCGCAGCACGGCGAGCCGCCGTACCGGGCGGAATGCGAGTGCCGCAAGCCCGCCGCCGGGATGCTGTGGCGCGCCCGGGACGAGATGGGAATCGACCTCGAGGGCTCCTACATGGTGGGCGACCGGATGTCGGACGTCGAGGCCGCCACCCGCGCGGGCACCACACCGATCCTGGTGCTCACCGGCGTCGGCCGCCGCGAGCGCGAAAGCGCGGAGGCCCCCGGCGCCGCGCGCCCGGCGCACGTCGCCGACGACCTGCTGGGCGCGGTGGAGTGGATCCTGGCGCGGGAGACGGCATCGTGAGCGCGCAACCGGGCTCCGGCGCCGCGCGGCTGATCGAGATCGTCGATCGCTTTCGCGGCCGCAAGATCGCCGTGCTGGGCGACCTGGTCACCGACGAGTTCGTCTACGCCGACATCGACCGGATCTCCCGCGAGGCTCCGGTGCTGATCCTGGGGCACGACCGCACGGTGGTGGTGCCGGGCGGGGGCGGCAACGCCGCCGCCAACCTGCGGGCGCTGGGAGCGGCGCCCCTGCCGGTGGGCGTCGTCGGGCGCGACGACTCGGGCAAGCGGCTGCTGGCCGAGCTGCGCCATCTCGGAATCTCCGTCGCGGGCGTCCTGCGCCTGGCGGAGTTCGAGACGCCGACCAAGAGCCGCATCCTCGCCGGCGGCGTGCACACCCGGCGGCAACAGATCGTGCGCCTCGACCGCGGCGCGCATCGCGGCGACCTGCCCGCGGCGGTGCGCCGCCAGCTCGCCGCCCGCCTGCGCCACACGCTGGAGCGCGCCGGCGGCCTGCTCGTCGCCGACTACAGCTACGGCGCCGCCGCTCCCGAGATCGTCGCGGACATCGTGCCGCGGCTGGTCCGGGAAGGGACGGTGGTGACCGTCGACTCGCGCACGCGCATGGCCGCGTTCCGCGGGGTCAGCGCCTGCACGCCGAACCAGGAAGAGGTGGAGCAGGCCCTCGGCAGCGACACCCTGCACGACGACGAGATCGAATCGGCCGGACGGCGCCTGCTGCGGCGCACCGGCAACCGTGCGGTCCTGGTGACCCGGGGCGCCAAGGGCATGAGCCTCTTCGAGCGCGGCCGTCCGATGGTCGAGATCCCTCCGTACGGATCCGACGAGGTGGCGGACGTGACCGGCGCAGGCGACACGGTGATCGCCACGTTCACTCTTGCGCTGCTCGCCGGCGCGAGCAGCGAGGACGCGGCGGTGCTGGCGAACTACGCCGCGGGCATCGTGGTGACCAAGGCCGGCACCGCCACCGTCGCGTCGGAGGAGCTGATCGAAGCGATCCGCGAGGACCGCGCGTCGTGAGCGCGAGCGACGGCCGCGGCAAGATCGTCTCCCGCGACCGGGTCGCGGGCCGCGTCGCCGAGCTGCGCGCCGCCGGGCGCACCGTGGCCATGGCCAACGGGCTGTTCGACCTGCTTCACGTCGGCCACCTGCGCTACCTCGAGGGGGCCGCCGCCGAGGCGGACCTGCTGCTCGTGGCGGTCAACTCCGACGGCTCCGCCCGGCGCCTCAAGGGACCCTCGCGCCCGATCACGACCGAGGCCGAGCGCGCGGAGCTGCTGGCGGGCTTCGCCTGCGTGGACCTCGTCACGGTCTTCGACGAGGACAGCGTCGAGCCGCTGCTGCGCGAGGTGCGGCCCGACGTGCACTGCAAGGGCACCGACTACACGCCCGACACCGTCCCCGAGGCCCCCGTGGCCCGCGAGCTCGGCATCCGCGTCGCCATCGTCGGCGACCCGAAGGACCACGCGACGAGCGAGATCGTCAAACGGCTCGAGGGCGGCGAGCGCGCCCGCTAGCGCCGGGAGATGTGCCCCGCCGGCGCGTAGATCTCCTGCAGGCTGCGCACGTCGAAGTCGGAGCGGCGCAGCGCGGTGATCGCCTGCACCATCGCGTGCCCGCCGGAGAGGGTGGTGATCAGCGGGACGCCGCGCTGGGTCGCGGTGCGGCGCATCAGCTCCTCGTCGGAGTAGGAGCTGCCCCCGAGCGGGGTGTTGAGGATCAGGTCGATCTCGCCGTTCTTCATGAGATCGATCACGTTGGGGCGCCCCTCGAGGATCTTGTAGACCACGTTGCACTCGATGCCCTGCTCCTTCAGCCGGGCGCCGGTGCCCTGGGTCACCACGAGCTCGAACCCCAGATCGCGCAGGCCGCGGGCGATGGGGATCACCGCGTCGCGGTCGTTCTCGTTGACCGAGATGAACGCCTTCCCGCCGAGCGGGATCATGGTGCCCGCGGCGATCTGCGCCTTGGCGAAGGCCACGCCGAACTCACCCGCCACGCCCATCACCTCACCGGTGCTGCGCATTTCGGGGCCAAGCACCGGGTCCTCGCCGCTGAACTTGATGAACGGGAAGACCGACTCCTTGACGTAGTGGCCGACCACCCGCGGCTCCTCGGTGACCCCGAGCTCTTCCAGCGTGCGGCCCACCATCAGCTTGGCGGCGATCCCCGCGATCGGCAGGCCGGTCGCCTTCGCCACGAACGGCACCGTGCGGCTGGCGCGGGGGTTGACCTCGAGCACGTAGACCTTGCCCTGGTGGATCGCGAACTGGATGTTCATCAGGCCGCGCACGTCGAGGGCGCGAGCGAGCTTGTGCGTGTACTTGCGCAGCAGCTCCATCTTGCCCACGACCGTGGGATGGTAGGGCGGGATCACGCAGGCCGAATCGCCGGAGTGGATCCCCGCCTCCTCGATGTGCTGCATGATGCCGGCCACGACGACGCGCTCCGAGTCGGCCAGCGCGTCGACGTCCACCTCGAACGCGTCCTCGAGGAAGCGGTCGAGCAGCACCGGGTGCTCGGGCGAGGCGGCCACGGCGTGGCGCATCGTCTCCTCGAGCCGCTCCTCGTCGTGGGTGATGTACATGGCGCGCCCGCCCAGCACGTACGACGGACGTACGAGCACCGGGTAGCCGATGCGGCGCGCCACCGCGCGCGCCTCCTCGATCGAGCGGGCGGTGCCCCACTCCGGCGCCGGAATGTCGAGCTCGTGGAGCAGCTTGCCGAAGCGGTCCCGGTCTTCCGCCAGATCGATCGAATCCGGCGACGTGCCGAGGATGTTGACGCCGTTCTCCTGCAGCGACATCGCCAGGCCCAGCGGCGTCTGGCCGCCGAACTGCACGATGGCACCGCTCGGCTTCTCGCGCTCGACGATGCCCAGCACGTCCTCCAGCGTCAGCGGCTCGAAGTAGAGGCGGTCGGAGGTGTCGTAGTCGGTGGAGACCGTCTCCGGGTTGCAGTTGACCATGATGCTCTCGATGCCCTCGTCGCGCAGCGCGAACGAGGCGTGACAGCAGCAATAGTCGAACTCGATCCCCTGGCCGATGCGGTTCGGCCCC
>JASFRE010000352.1:0-5229 GCA_050115055.1 Candidatus Eiseniibacteriota bacterium
CTGGCGGTTGGCCCAGCCGGGGTCGGCGAGCGCCCGCTCGAGGCCGCGCAACGCCGCGGCGCGCTTCGCCTGCGCCAGCTGGAACAGCGCGTAGGACGGATGCGGGTCCCAGCCGAGCTCCCGGGCGCGGTGAAATGCCCTCTCGGCCCCCTCCAGGTCACCGCGCGCCATGCAGATCTCGCCGAGCACGCGGTGCCCGTCGCCCTCGACCCAGGGTGCGATCACCGCCAGCTCCCGGCAGGCATCGGAGATCTCGCGCTCCGCCTCCTCCAGCTCGCCGCGGATCGCCAGCACCTCGCCGCGGTGCAGGCGGCAGGTGCCGTGGACCTCGGACACGCCGTTGTCCGCGCACCAGCGCGTGAACTGGTCGGACCACTGGGCGGCGCGCTCCCAGTCCTGGAGGTTGCGGCAGCCGAAGATGACGCCGCAGTAGACGAGACCGCCGTGGAGCGGGCTGACACCGCCGGCCAGCACCGTCGCCGCGGCCTCGTCGTGGAGCGCGACGCCGGCCTGCACGTTGCCGGCCGCCAGCTGCGCGAGGCCCATGGCCGTGAGACCGAGCGCCAGGACATCGCTATCATCGAGGCGGCGTCCGATGTCACGCGCCTCGCCGGCGCGGCGCAGCGCCTCGTCCAGGTCGCCTCCGGCGAGTCCGAAGCGGGAGCGGTGATAGGCCAGCAGACCGTGCTCCCGGGACTCGGGCAGCTCCTCGAGCAGGCTGGCAGCGCGACGCGACCACCCCTTGGCGACCGCCAGCTCCAGGTTCTCGAACTGCAGAAACACGATGAGCACCGCGGCGCGCGCCGCGCCGCGACGATCGCCCGCCGCCAGGTGGGCGGCAACGGCGCGTTCCAGCGGTCCCAGGGCCGGCTGCGGCCGGCCCGAGAAGTGAAGCGCCTGCGCCCAGCGTTCGAGATCGGCGCCACCGAGCTGCTCGGACGCGTCGACCTCCTCGTACCGGCCCGCCGCCTCCGCCCATGCCGCCGCCTCGAAGGCCCGCCGCGCGTTCGCCAGACGATCGTCCGGCTGTGCATGTTCCGGCGACGCCTCCTCCGGCCGCTCGCCAGTCACTTCGGCGCAGAACCGGTAGCCGTGTCGCGCATAGGTGCGAATCGCGTCGACGGCGCCGCCGGAACGCAGCGCGGAGCGGGCGAGACTGACGGCACGCTGCAGGGCCCCGTCGGCCACGATGACGTCGGGCCACAGCGTCTCCAGCAGCTCGTCCTTCGTGATGACGCGGTCCCGGTGCCGCACCAGGTAGACGAGTAGATCGAAGACGCGCGGCTGCAGGACGACTTCACGGCCTGCGAGCCGCAGCTCGCGGCCACCCTCGTCGAGTTCGAAGTCCCCGAAGTGATACAGCATGACGTGATCCGGCCGGTCGCGTGCACGGGGGGTCGGTGGGGCCAGCAGTAAGGACTGTTACATCCGGTGCATGGCGTGTGTCGGGCGATACGACCCCGGTGCCGCGATCGCCGGGTGGAGCCGCCGGCAATCGGCACCGGTCAGCGATCCGGGGTGGAGATGGCCGAATGATAAGCCTTCGATCAGGTCGGGGGAAGGACTCCGTGGCCGTCTTCGCCGTAGGATCTCCACGAGTCGAGAGCAGGTCGCCACGGCGGCGACGCTGCGACGCGAGACCGGGGCCCGAGGGGGTCGCCGGACACTCAATCACCCGATCAGACTCGAAGGAGATCTCGACATGAAGACCTACGTGATCCGTCGCCCGCACTACTGGAAGAACGCCCAAGAGCTCGAGAAGTCCGCCAGCCTGTCGGCGCGCGTCGGCAACGAGGAGATGCCGGACGAGGTCCGTTGGATCCGCACCTACGTCGTCGACGAGGGCGACGGGACCCTCGGCACGGTCTGCATCTACCAGGGCGTCGACGAGGCGGCGATCAAGGAGCACGCCCGGCGTTCGAAGATGCCGGCCGAGAACCTGCTGCCGGTGGTCGACACCGTGGTCATCCGCGAGGACCCGAAGGCGGAGCCGCAGGCCGAGGAGCAGCCGGAGCCGGTGGCATGAGACGCCACGCGCGCACGGCCGGTCGCCGGTGGGAACCGGCGGCCGGTCGGCGTCGCTCCCTGCCGCATCGCTACTGCTTGACCACCCGGAACGAGCCGGTCTCCGGCGGCCCGCAGCCGGCCGGCGGATCGACCTCGATGAAGGTCGCGCTCAGCGTGTCGGCGTCGAATGCACCGGTGAACGTGCCACCACTGGCACACTCGCTGAGCGTGAACACGACCGACATCGATCCGTTGACCGCGGTGCCGTCCTCGGTACCGCTCAGCGACCACGTCGAGCTGTCGGGCGCCCCGATGCTCGCCGTGCCGGACAGGATGTTGCCGTTGGCTTCGAGATCGATCGTGAGGGCGATCTGTCCATGACCCCCCGGGTCATCCGATCCCCCGAAGCCTTCCCAGATCCCGGTATGGGCGGTCGAGACCATGCCGCCGCTGTACTGGACATCGTCCAGCACGTAAATCCCGCCAGCGACGACGCCGCTCAGCGTGTAGATGCCGGCGGTCTGGTCCTTCGAGAACTCGACCACCTGGTCGCCGACCGGGATGTCGTCGAGCACGAAGTCGCCGTTCGCGTCGGTCTGGGTGTCCTTGTCGCCGATGGCGACCCGCACGCCCTCGACCTGGGCGCCCCCGGTGACGCCCGCCGCGGGCGACGCAGGTGGTACGTCGAACTGGGTCACGGTCCCCCGGAGCATCGCTCCCGAGGCTGATTCGCCATTCCCGTCGTCGTCGTCGCACGCACAGCATGCGACGAACGCGCACAGGAGAACCCGGGCTCCGACTCCGAGCCAGTCACGCTTGCGAGTGGTCACGGCCAGTCACTCCTCTCACGCCTGCACCGGCATCGCGCCCTCGCCGGCCACCGCGACCGCGCCGGGCGGTGCGATACCGTGACTGCCGTCTCCGGCTGTCACCGATCGTACACCCAGCCACCTGCCGTCGCCACCCGCCGGCCGGCCGCGGCCGGCCGGCAGGGTGACGACTCCTTGCATCCAGGCGCCGACGGCGGCGTCCAAATGCGGTAGGAACTTCCCCTGCCGGCGTCAAGCCGGCGCTCGCCGGGGCCTGCTCGGCCCCCCGGACACCGGTTTTCCTGCTCCGAGGCGCCCGGCCGTCGCTGTCCCGTCCGGGTGGACGGACGGGCCGACATCAAGGTGACACCCTCCGACGCCATGCAGACTCGTGTCATGCACACGGCACCCCGCATCCGCCGGGCCCTGGCGCCGCTGCTGCTCCTCGTCGCAGGCACGTCCTGCGGCCCCGGCGAGTCGCGCGAGCGCGACGCCGGACGCCTGGTGCCGGCCGTCGAGGCCGTGCAGGCCCGCCACGGCACGCTGCCGCTCATCCAGCGCCTGAGCGGCGTGGTCCGCGCCATGAACCAGGTCGAGATCTACCCGGAGATCGACGCCGTCGTCGCCGCGGTGCTGGTCGAGGACGGCGACGCCGTGGAGCGCGGCGACCCGCTCGTGCGCCTGCGCGACACCGAGTTCCGGCAGCGGCTCAAGCAGGCCCGGGCCAGTCTCGAGATCGCCCGGGCCCAGCTGCGGCGTGCCCGCGCGCTGGCCCGGGAGAGCCGCGCGGAGCTCGAGCGGCTCCAGACCCTGACGGCGCGCGGTCTGGCGAGCCAGGCGGACCTGGATGCCGGCGCCGCCGGCGCCGAGAGCGCCGAGGCCGACGTCGAGCTCGCCGAGGCGCGCGTCGACCAGGCCCAGGCCAGCGCCGAGGAACAGGAGGAGAACCTGACGCGGACGGTTCTCCGTGCCCCGATCTCTGGGCGCGTGGGCAACCGTCATGCAGAGGTCGGCATGCTGGCGCGCTCCGGCACCGGGCTCGTCACCATCGGGCAGCTCGACAGCCTCCGCGTGGAGGTCGCGCTCACCGACCGCATGCTCGCCGACATCGAGGCCGGGCAACGGGCCGAGGTCTCGGCCGCCGGGACGACGGTCTCGGCGCGGCTGTCGCGCATCTCTCCCTTCCTGGACCCGGTGGCGCACAGCACCGACGCCGAGATCGACCTGGCCAATGCCGACGGTGCCCTGCGTCCCGGCATGTTCGTCACGGTGGACGTCTACTACGGCGAGAGCGAGGAGGCGACGCTGGTGCCGCTGAGTGCCCTCTACGAGGATCCGGCGACCGGCGTCACCGGTGTCTATGCGACCGACTCGGACCTCGGCCGGCCCCCCTTCAGCGAGCTCGGCAGCGCCGGCGAACCGTCGCTGACCGATCCCGTGCCCTTCACCTTCAGGGCGGTCGAGGTGATCGCCCAGGGCCGCATGGAGACTGCGGTGCGCGCCGTCGAGCCGGGAACCTGGGTCGTGTCGCTGGGCCAGAACCTGCTCGGGGGCGAGACGCCCGAGGCGCGCGTCCGGCCCGTGCCGTGGCAGCGCGTCGAGCACCTGCAGCGCCTGCAGCGGGACGACCTGATGCGTGAGGTCATCGAGCCTCAGTCGCTCCGGTGAGCCGCCGCCCCCTGACTGACCCCGGACCTCCGATCCCCGGTGACACGCCATGAACCTGACTGAGCTCGCCGTCCGACGCCCGGTCGCCACCACGATGGTGTTCCTGATCATCATCGTGGTGGGAGTCATGGGCTTCCGCTTCCTGCCGGTCGACCTGCTGCCGCCGATCGAGTATCCGCAGCTCACGATCCGCACGAACTACCCGAACGTCGGACCCGAGGAGATCGAGCGGATCATCACCGATCGGATCGAGAACGCCGTCGCCGGCGTCCCGAACGTGGCCGAGATCCGCTCGCGCTCCGAGGAGGGCCAGAGCCGCGTGACCCTGGAGTTCGCGCAGGGCACCGGCATCGACGAGGCCGCGAACGACGTGCGGGCGGCGCTCGACCGCATCCGGGACGACTTCCCGCCCGAGGTCGAGTCGCCCCGGATCTGGAAGTTCGATCCGGACAACTTCCCGGTCGTGATCCTGGGGGCGAAGTCGGGTCAGGGCATGGAGCGTCTGACCCGGATCCTCGAACGCGAGATCTCCCAGCGTTTCGAGCAGATCCCCGGTGCGGGCTCGGTCGACGTCTGGGGCGGGGTCTACCGCGAGATCCAGGTGCGACTCGAGCGCGATCGCCTGGCCTCGAGCCATCTCACGGCCGACGACGTCCGCGCGGCCCTGGTGCGCGAGAACGTGACGCTGCCCGGCGGCGACATGCGCGAGGGCACACGCGACATGTACGTGCGCACGCACGGCGAG
>JASFRE010000353.1:0-5222 GCA_050115055.1 Candidatus Eiseniibacteriota bacterium
CTGGCCGCGCTCACCGGCAAGGACGTCGTCATCGAGCCGGAGATCGACCCGTCGCTGATCGGCGGGGTCCGGGTCGTGCTCGGCGATCGCATGCTCGACGGGAGCGTCAGCCGGGCGCTCGATCGGTTACACGACGAGCTGGCCCAGGTCAGCGTCATCTAGCCGGGACCCGTCACGCGTGGCGGTGACGGCGCCGCGGCGCCGGCGGCGATGCGAGCGAGAAGGAACGTGGAACGCCGGGGCGGCGGTTGGCCGCCAGGATCACGACGCCGGCGTCGACCCGGCCGGACGGGATGGAGTCCGGTGGAGCAGAATCATGTCTTTTCGGCCTGAAGAAGTCAGCGCGGTCATCCAGCAGGAACTCGAGCGCTACGAGACCGAGGTCAAGATGGAGAGCGTCGGTCACGTGCTCCAGGTCGGCGACGGGATCGCCCGCGTCTGGGGTCTCGAGGACGCCATGGCCTCGGAGCTCCTCGAGTTCCCCGGGGACGTGATGGGCATGGTCCTCAACCTCGAGGAGGACAACGTCGGCGTCGTGCTGTTCGGCAGCGACGAGGCGATCAAGGAAGGCGACCAGGTGACCCGCACCGGTCGTATCGCCCAGGTGCCGGCCGGCATGGCGCTGGTCGGGCGCGTCGTCGACGCCCTCGGCCGGCCGATCGATGGCAAGGGCCCGATCGCCACCGACGACTTCCAGCTCCTCGAGGGGCGGGCACCGGGTGTCGTCCACCGGCAGCCGGTGAAGGAGCCGCTGCAGACCGGGCTCAAGGCGATCGACTCGATGATCCCGATCGGCCGGGGGCAGCGCGAGCTCATCATCGGCGACCGGCAGACCGGCAAGACCGCCGTCGCCATCGACACGATCCTGAATCAAAAGGGCACCGACGTTTTCTGCATCTACTGCGCGATCGGGCAGAAGGAGTCGTCGGTCGCCAAGGTGGTGGATACGCTCGAGAAGCACGGCGCCATGGAGTACACCATCGTCGTGTCGGCGTCAGCCTCGGATCCGGCGCCGCTCCAGTACATCGCGCCCTACGCCGCGGTGTCGATGGGCGAGTGGTTCCTCTACAGCGGCAAGCACGTGGTCTGCTTCTACGACGACCTGTCGAAGCACGCGCAGGCCTACCGGCAGCTGTCGCTGCTGCTCCGCCGCCCGCCGGGTCGCGAGGCCTATCCGGGCGACGTCTTCTACCTGCACTCGCGCCTGCTCGAGCGCGCCGCCAAGCTGAACGACGCCCGTGGCGCCGGGTCGCTGACCGCGCTGCCGGTCATCGAGACCCAGGCCGGCGACGTGTCGGCCTACATCCCGACCAACGTGATCTCGATCACCGACGGCCAGATCTACCTGGAGCCGGATCTCTTCTACTCCGGTGTACGGCCGGCCATCAACGTCGGTATCTCGGTGTCGCGAGTCGGTGGCAACGCGCAGATCAAGGCGATGCGCAAGGTGGCGGGCAGCCTGCGGCTCGACCTGGCCCAGTACCGCGAGCTTGCGGCCTTCGCCCAGTTCGGCTCCGACCTGGACAAGGCGACGCAGGACCAGCTGACGCGCGGCGAGCGCACGGTCGAGGTGCTCAAGCAGGACCAGTACGTGCCGGTGCCGGTCGAGCGGCAGATCATGATCATCTTCGCGGCGGTGCGCGGATTCCTCGACGCCTTGCCGGTCGAGCTCGTCAAGACCTACGAGCCGGAGTTCTACGCCTTCATGGACGAGAAGTACACCGACGTCGTCCGCGCACTGCGGGAAACCAAGGTGCTGGACGACGCGCTCGAGGAGAAGCTCCAGAAGGCGGTCAAGGAGTTCACCGACCAGTTCACGTCGAGGCACGGCGCGGCGGCGGCCGCCGGCGCGGCGTCGTAGGCACGGCTCGGCGATGCGGATCGAGGCGAAAGCGGATCGGGGATCATGAGCACGCTGCGAATCATCAAACGGCGCATCCGGAGTGTCCAGTCGACCCAGAAGATCACGCGGGCGATGGAGATGATGGCCGCCGCCAGGCTGGTGCGCGCGCGCAACGACGCCGAGAAGGCGCGACCGTACGGCGCCACCATGGCGGCGATGCTCGGGCACCTGGCCGGCAACGCGGCGCAGTTCGAACACCCGCTCTTCACGCGTCGCGAGACCGGGAGCCACGTGCTCGTCGTGTTCGGCTCCGATCGCGGACTGTGCGGCGCCTTCAACACCAACCTGATCCGGCAGACGTCGGAGTTCTGCCGCCAGCACCGGGATGACGGCGTCAAGCTGATCTTCGTGGGTCGCAAGTGCTGGGACTTCTTCCGGCGCCGCGACTTCGAGATCCTCGAGCTCTACCGCGACATCGGCACGGCGGCCGACTTCGAGCTCGCGCAGCGGATCACCAACCGGCTGCTCGAGATCTACCTCGAAGGCGCCGACGGGTCGTCCGGCGACGTGCAGAGCGTGCAGCTCCTCTACACGAAGTTCATCTCGACGATCAGCCGCCGGCCGGTCATCGAGAGGCTGCTCAGCATCGAGCCGCCGCAGGCGGCGGAGGAGACAGGAACCAGCCTGGACTACATCTTCGAGCCCTCGGCCGAGCGGATCTTCCGGGATCTGCTGCCGAGGTTCGCTCTCGTCCGGGTGATGACGGCGCTCCTCGAGTCGTTCGCGTCCGAGCACAGCGCCCGCATGGTGGCGATGAGCTCGGCGACCAAGAACGCCGAGGAGATGATTGACAGCCTCGTCCTCCAGCGAAATCGCATCCGTCAGGCGACCATCACCAAGGAGATCGCGGAGCTTGTGGGAGGCGCTGAGGCACTGGCTTAGCAGGCTGTTCGGGGGAACGGTCGACGACGCGCCGGCGCTCGGCGCCGCCGGCTCGATCCCGGACCCGGACGGCGGCGGGGCGGACCCGGAGACGGGTCCCGGCGGGCGCCGGGAGGCGCCCGGCGCGGCGGTCGGCGGCGGGCCGGCCGGCGAAGGCGGAGCATCCGACCCGGTCGGAGCGGCGCACCGGGAAGACGAAGCCGATGCGTCGGTGTCCCCGGCGGTGGGACCTGCGCAATCAGAGGGAGTCACAGGATCCATGTCAAACGGCGACCAGAATCTCGGCAAGGTCGTGCAGGTCATCGGCCCGACCGTCGACTGTGAGTTTCGCTCCGATCGGCTGCCGCCGATCATGCACGCCATCAAGATCCGCGACGAGGCCAAGGAGATCGACCTGACCTGCGAGGTGGCGCTGCACATCGGCGACAACGTCGTGCGCTGCATCGCGCTCGCCTCGACCGACGGTCTGGTGCGTGGCATGCCGGCGCTCGACACCGGCGCGCCGATCTCGGTGCCGGTCGGCCACTCGACGCTGGGGCGGGTCTTCAACCTGCTCGGCGAGCCGATCGACGAGAAGGGTCCGGTGGACTCGGGCGGCAAGTTCTACAGCATCCACCGCGAGGCGCCGAGCTTCGAGGACCAGGACGTCGAGACGCAGATCTTCGAGACCGGGATCAAGGTCGTCGACGTGCTGGCGCCGTATGCCAAGGGCGGCAAGATCGGCCTGTTCGGCGGCGCTGGCGTCGGCAAGACGGTGCTGATCCAGGAGCTGATCCGGAACATCGCCACCGAGCACTCCGGCTTCTCGGTCTTCTCGGGCGTCGGTGAGCGCACCCGCGAGGGCAACGACCTCTACCTCGAGATGACCGAGTCGGGCGTGCTCAAGAACACGGTCATGGTCTTCGGCCAGATGAACGAGCCGCCTGGTGCGCGCCTGCGCGTCGGCCTGACCGGCGTCACCATGGCCGAGTACTTCCGCGACGAGGAGCACACCGACGTGCTGCTCTTCATCGACAACATCTTCCGGTTCGTGCAGGCGGGCTCCGAGGTGTCGGCGCTGCTCGGCCGCATGCCGAGCGCCGTCGGTTACCAGCCGACGCTGGGCACCGAGATGGGCGAGCTGCAGGAGCGCATCACCTCGACCCGGCAGGGCTCGATCACCTCGGTGCAGGCGATCTACGTGCCGGCCGACGACCTGACCGACCCCGCTCCCGCGACCACCTTCTCGCACCTCGACGCGACGACGGTGCTCGAGCGCCGCATCGTCGAGATGGGCATCTACCCGGCGGTCGACCCGCTGGCCTCGACGTCGCGCATGCTCGATCCGAACATCGTCGGTGCCGAGCACTACGCGATCGCGCGGCAGGTGCAGCAGATCCTCCAGCGCTACACCGATCTGCAGGACATCATCGCCATCCTCGGCATGGACGAGCTCTCCGAGGAGGACAAGGTCATCGTCAACCGGGCGCGGAAGATCCAGCGCTTCCTGTCCCAGCCCTTCTTCGTGGCCGAGGCCTTCACCAACAAGCCGGGCCAGTACGTGAAGCTCGAGGACTCGCTCAAGGGCTTCAAGATGATCGTCGACGGCGAGCTCGACCACATCCCGGAGCAGGCCTTCTACATGTGCGGGCCGATCGAGCAGACGCTGGCCAACGCCGAGAAGATGAAGGCGTAGCGGGCGAAGGGCGGCGGCAACCATCGACGGACGAGGCGGAGGAGCGACGATGCCCTTCACACTGGCCATCCAGACCCCGACCCGACCGGTCTTCGACGGCGAGGTCGAGTCGATCGTGGCGCCCGGGAGCGAGGGCTACCTCGGGGTGCTGGCGCATCACGCGCCGCTGATCACCGGGCTCCAGGCCGGTCACCTCGAGGTGCGGATGCCGGACGGGCAGACGCGCACCTACTTCGTGAGCGGTGGCTTCCTCGAGGTGTCGCACAATCGCGCCATCGTGCTGGCCGACTCCCTCGAGGCGATCGAGGAGCTGGATGCGGAGCGCGCCCGGGGGGCGCTCGACGAGGCGCGGCGCGAGCGGGCGACCGCGGCGACGAGCGACGTGGCCGTGGCGGAGCAGCGGCTGGCGCTCGCGCGGGCGCGGCTCCGGGCGGCGAAGCGGCAGCGGGGCGAGAGCTACTAGCGGTCGCCGGCCCTCCGGCTTCGCCCGGCGGCACGACGATGGATCGGTGGTCGCCGGCGGCGCGGGCGACAGGCCGGCGGCACGACGATGGATCGGTGGTCGCCGGCGGCGCGGGCGATGGACCGCCGGAAACGTCTTGACCAGAGAGGTCGCCCGCACAAGCCGTCGAACACCGATCCATCGCCGCACCGCCGGCAGCGGCTCGCGACGGCCGCCGACCACCGACACGGCGCCGCAGCGCTGGCAGCGGCTCGCGACGGCCTTCGACCACCGACACGGCGCCGCACCGCAGGAGAACG
>JASFRE010000354.1:0-5206 GCA_050115055.1 Candidatus Eiseniibacteriota bacterium
ATCGAGCGCCTGCAGCAGCTGGCGTGCGAAACACACGACTTCGAGCCGCGCAGCCACCGGCTGGTGATCCTCGGCACCTGCCGCGAGTGCCGCGCTCAGGACGACTGACAGCGGGGGCGCGCGCCCACGTGAGGCGCACCGCTCCCGGGCAAGCACAGGCATGAACAGCGCTTCGCACTCGCCGCCGGCGGCGTCCGTCACCGCGGCGGCGCCGGACGACACGGCCACCCAGACGCCCGCCCCGGCGGACCTCTCGCATGACAGCGCGACCGCCGGCAGCACCGCCAACGCCGAGGGCGCGCGTCCCGCCGACGCGGGGCGTCTCGTCTTGCTCGGCAATCCGAACGTCGGCAAGAGCGTCCTGTTCGGCTACTTCACCGGACGCTACGTCACCGTCTCCAACTACCCGGGCACCACGGTGGAGGTGGCGCGGGGTCGCGCGGCCGGGACCCTGCCCGGCTTCGAGCAGGTCATCGACACGCCGGGCGTCAACACGCTGATCCCGCAGTCGGAGGACGAGCGTGTCACGCGCGACATCGTGCTCGAGGAGCGGGACGGCATCTTCCTGCAGGTCGGCGACGCCAAGAACCTGCGCCGGGCGTTGCTCATCACCTTGCAGCTGTCGGAGATGGGTGCCCGCTGCGTGCTGGCGCTCAACATGATGGACGAGGCGCGCTCGCGCGGGCTGGAGATCGATCACGCGCGCCTTGCCGAGCACCTCGGCGTGCCGGTCATGCCGACCATCGCCATCCGCCGGCAGGGCGTCCGCCGGCTCGCACGGCAGCTCGCCGGTGCGCGGCGCCCCACCTGGCAGGTGCGCTACGAGGCCCCGATCGAGCGCGCCGTCGAGCGCGTCCTGGCTCTCCTGCCGCCCGAGCTCGGTGCCACGCGGGCGCTGGCGTTGATGCTGGCCGCCGGCGACCGCACGCTGGACGACTGGTTGACGGAGCGCGCCGGACCGGCGGTGGTGGGCGAGGTCCGCACGATCGCACGCGAGCTGGCCGCGATCTACCACGAGCCGATCGCCTACGTCCTGAACCGGCAACGGCTGGCCGCGGTCGATCATCTGGTCTCGGAGGTGCTCAGCAGTCCGGTGCGGCGCGGCTCGCTGCTCGCCACGCGTCTGGGGGCGATCGCCATGCACCCGGTCTGGGGCGTCGGGGTGATGGCGGTGGTGCTGGCGCTGGTTTTCTGGTTCGTGGGGATCCTGGGTGCCGGGACGCTGGTCGATCTGCTCGAGAGCCGGGTGTTCGGCGAGTGGATCAATCCCCTGGTGACGCGTGCCGTCGATGCGGTGCTACCCGTGCCGCTCCTGCGCGATCTCCTGGTCGGGGAGTACGGCATCGTCACCATGGCGCTGACCTACGGCATCGCCATCGTGCTGCCGATCGTGTCGACGTTCTTCATCGCCTTCTCGATCCTCGAGGACTCGGGCTACCTGCCGCGCCTGGCGGTGATGGTCAACCGCATCTTCCGCGGCATGGGACTGCACGGCAAGGCGGTGCTGCCGATGGTGCTCGGCCTCGGCTGCGACACCATGGCCACCCTGACGACGCGGATCCTCGACAGTCGCAAGGAGCGCGTCATCGTCACCCTGCTCCTGGCGCTCGGCGTGCCGTGCTCGGCACAGCTCGGCGTCATCCTCGGCATGCTCGGCGGCGTCGGGCTGGCCGGGGCGGCGGTCTGGTGCGGGGTCATCCTCGGGGTGCTGTTCCTGGTCGGCTGGCTGGCGGCACGCGTGCTGCCGGGGCAGAGCTCGGAGTTCATCCTCGAGCTGCCGCCGCTCCGCGTGCCGGCGATCGGCAACATCCTGGTGAAGACGCTGGCGCGCATCGAGTGGTACCTGCGTGAGGCGCTGCCGCTGTTCGTGATCGGCACCCTGGTGCTGTTCACGCTGGATCGGCTGGCGTTGCTCGGGGTGATCGAGCGGGCGGTGTCGCCCGTCCTGGTCGGCTGGCTGGACCTGCCACCGGACGCGGCGGCGGCGTTCATCATCGGCTTCCTGCGCCGCGACTACGGGGCGGCGGGGATCTTCGCCCTGGACCGCGCCGGCGAGCTCGATGGCGTGCAGGTGGTCGTCGCGCTGACCACGATGACCCTCTTCATCCCGTGCATCGCCAACGTCTTCATGATGATCAAGGAGCGCGGGCTGCGCACTGCTCTCTGGCAGGTGGTGTTCATCCTGCCGTTCGCGCTCCTGGTCGGGGCGGCTCTCAACTGGACGCTGCGGGCGCTCGGCGTCACCTTCGGGGTGTCGTGATGCACACGGCCTCGCCAGCCCCGGCGGCTTCGCCAGCCTCGCCAGCCCCGGCGGCCCCGGTCACCTGCAGCCTCTGCGGTCACCGCTTCATCCCCGGCCCCGAGACCCTGTCCTGCCCGAGCTGCGTCATGCGCGGCCACTGCGAGGTCATCTGCTGTCCGCACTGCGGCTACGAGTTCGTCGGCCGGTCGCGCCTGGTCGACTGGGTGCGTCGCCTGTGGGGAGGACTGCGTCGTGCATCAGTCCGTTCTTGAGCAGCGCGTCGAGGAGCTCCTCGAGCTCATCTGGACCCTCGACGAGGAGGGCGAGCACACGGTCGATGCCATCTGCGGGGCGGCGCCGCGCCGGGCCGACGAGGATCATCCGAACGAGATCCTGGACGAGCTCGAGAGCCGCGGCTTCATCACACAGCATGGTGGCGAGGTGGCGCTGACCGCGCTCGGCGGTCGCCAGGCCCGGTCGATCGTGCGCCGCCACCGGCTCGCCGAGCGCCTGTTGAACGACGTGCTGTCGCTCGACGAGTCCACGATGGCGCGCGCGGCCTGCCGCTTCGAGCACGTGCTGTCCGAAGAGGTCACCGACTCGATCTGCACGCTGCTCGGCCATCCGCCGACCTGCCCGCACGGACAGCCGATCCCGCCGGGTCCCTGCTGCGGCGAGGCGCTGCGCGAGGTGCGGCCCCTGGTCCGGCGGCTGGCCGACATGCAGGTGGGTCAGGGGGGTGCGATCAGCCTGCTCGGCGCGCGCCGCGACGGCCGCCTCGAGCGGCTCGGGGCGCTCGGTCTGGTGCCGGGGGTCCGGATCCGGCTGGTGCAGCGCCGGCCGGCCTACGTCCTGCAGGTGGCCGAGACCGAGATCGCGATCGACCACGAGCTGGCAAGCGAGATCTACGTCCGCACCGTCTGAGGGGACCTGCTGAGGGAACCTGCCCGCCCGGGCCGATCGCGCCGGAGACAGAACGGCCCGGCGGGCGACGAGCGCCACGCCGGGCGACAAGGAGAACGGGAGAGGACCCCGCATGGGGTCGTAAACCTCGCTCTGCCCAATGGCAGGTTCCAGATCCCTCGAGGCTATGCTCCGAGCGAGGTATACACGACGGCAGCAGGCAGCAATCGTCCTCTCACCGTCCAGAAATTTAACACACGACCCCCTATTCGTCAAGGGACGGCTCGCCGCTCCCGCCGCCATCACCGCCGAACGGCGGCCGGCCGGCGAGCGCGCCGCCCGCCAGGACCCCGCCGGACAGCGCTAACTGGTAGTTGACAAAGAAGCTAGCACTCGGTTACGGTGCCGCTACAGGCAGGCTGGCCGTCTGCATGGTTGCCTGCTGGGGGAGGAGATTGCGCGATGACGAAGGCCGACATTGTTGACGACATCGCCGAGCGGACGGGGTTGACGAAGAAGGATGTCGCGGACACGGTGGACGAGTTTCTTGACACCGTGTGTCGGGCGCTCACAGCAGGCAAGCACATCGAGATCCGTGGTTTCGGAACCTTCAAGGTCAAGATGCGCAAGGCGCGCATCGCTCGCAATCCCCGGACCGGTGAGCCCGTGCACGTGCCGGCGCGGCGCGTGCCCGTCTTCAAGGTCTCGAAGGAGCTGAAGGAGCTCGTCTCGCAGGTCTGATCATGTCCAGTCCCGGGCGCGTCGCCGCGTCCCCGCCATGGCGTGAGCGCCGTGCCGGGGGACGTCGCGGTCCCGTCCCGGCCCCATCCGGGTCGCGGGGTGGGCCGCGACCGTGATGGCGGGTCACGCCCCGCGCCGATCGCGATCCGCAGGCGCTGTCCCACCGGCCCATGGGCCCACGAGCCCCCTCCGGATGACCCGAGCCGATCGTTTCACAGTCGCCCTCGCCCAGTACCGCCCGGTGCTCGGCGACGTCGAGCTCAACGTGAGTCGTGCCACCGCGATGGCCGCCGAGGCCGCCGACGCCGGGGCCGCCCTCGTCGTCTTTCCCGAGCTCGCCCTGACCGGCTACTCGCTCGAGGACCTGACGCCCGAGGTGGCGCGCACCGCCGATGATGCGGTTTTCGAGCCCCTGCGCCGCGCCAGCGGCAGGCTGGCGATCGCCGCCGGTCTCGTCGAGGAGGGGCCGGACTGCGCGCTGTACAACGCCGCCGCTTTCTGGCACCACGAGCGCCTGGTGGCCATTCACCGCAAGGTCTACCCGCCGACCTACGGGCTCTTCGACGAGCTGCGCTTCCTGGCGCGCGGGCGCACGCTGGCTGCCTTCGACACCGATCTGGGCCGGGCGGGCATGCTGGTCTGCGAGGACATGTGGCACCCCTCGACGGTCTACGTGCTCGGGCAGGACGGCGCGCGGCTGGTGCTCGTGCTGGCGGCGAGTCCGACCCGCGAGGTGGGTGGCGCCGAGGCCTCGCGCATCGGCTCGATCTGGTATGACCTGCTGCGCGCCCTGGCGGTGCTGCACGGGGTGTTCGTGGTCTTCGTCAACCGCGTCGGCTTCGAGGACGGTGTGCACTTCTGGGGCGGTTCGGTGATCGTCGGCCCCGATGGCCGCGAGCGCGGCCGCGCGCCGCTGCACGAGCCCGGCCTGACGGTCGTCGGTATCGACATGGCCGATGTCCTGCGCGAGCGCATCCGCTCGCAGCACGTCTGGGAGGAGGACGTCGAGCTGACGCTGCGCGCCCTGGGGGCGGTCATGGCGCGGCGCGATGCCACCCGGGCCGAGCCGGCGCGTGGTGTGCGGCCGGCGGCCGGTCCCGTTCCCGAGGAGTGAAGCCGATGGCGGATCGCACCCCTGCCGACGAGGCGCTGACCCGCGAGCTGGCGGGCGATCCGGAGGCGCTGGTCGCCATTCTGACCCGGTTCATCCGCGACGAGACCGAGCGCGTGGGCTTCGAGCGCCTGATCGTCGGGCTCTCCGGCGGCCTCGACTCGGCACTGGCGGCGACCCTGGCGGTGCGGGCGCTCGGCCCCGGCCGC
>JASFRE010000355.1:0-5205 GCA_050115055.1 Candidatus Eiseniibacteriota bacterium
GACCATCGTCGAACATCGGGGTCGACTCGAACACCGTGCCGAGGTCGTAGTGCAGCGTCACCGCGGCGATGCCGTCGGGATCGCTGGCGGTCGTGGTCACGGTCACCGGGACATTGACGCCGACGTTCAGCGGGTCGCGCTGCGTATCGCCCACGTCGGGCGGCAGGTTGCCGCCCTCGATGTTGGTGGCCGCCGGGGTCGGGTTCGGCATGAGCTTCCAGTTGTAGCCGCCGTCCGGGTAGCGACCGACCGAGACGTTCTTGTACTGGAATCCCCAGCTGGTGGTCTCGACCGGGTAGTTGCCGTCGGCGACCGGCGCGAAGAGACCGAGGAACTCGCCGTCGTAGTCGAGCCGGAAGTTGGTGTGCGTCGGCCCCTCGAGCGGCTCGCCGTCGGCCCAGAAGAGCAGGAACCCGCCGGGCTGGATCGTGGTGTCGGGAAGCGCCCACTGCATGGGCTGGGCCGGATCGTCGGTCATGAAGTGGCCGGAGAGATCGATCGCGACGGTCCCCGCGTTGTAGAGCTCGAACCAGTCGTCGTAGTCGCCGAACTCGTCCTGGATGACGTTGTCGTTGTCGGCCATGATCTCGTTGAACCACAGGTCCTGGGGTGGCGCGAGCGCGGCGTGCCGCAGCTGGACGTAGGCGGCGCGCGCCGGCAGGAAGCTCTCGAGCTCGACATTCCCCTGGTCGACCCACTCCGAGCTCTCCCAGCCCCACTTGTGCCAGTCGAGGCGCGCGTCGGTCACCATCTTGGCGTGGTAGTCGTCGATGACCGGGTCGAGCAGCACCGGGTCCATGACGTCCTCCAAGATCTCGAGCACCCGGTCGAGGTAGCGACGCAGGTAGTGCCCCGAGTTGAGCAGCGTACCCTGGTAGAGTTGCGTGATGAGGCCGTTCGCCGTCAGCCCGTGCAGGACGCTGACCGAGTCGACGACGCCCGCGTGATAGGCGCCGAGGTGGCCCCAGGTCGAGTCGAGATCCCAGGGCAGGTAATGCCACATGTCGTTCACGAGGTCGTGGTAGAGATAGTAGTTGTGGCTGAAGAAGCTGTCGTTGCCGATCGCGATCTGCGTGGCGTAGTAGTTGATCCAGCCCTCGATGTCGAAGACGGGTGCCAGGCGGGTATAGACCGACTCCGGCGGCGTCTCGTTGATGAGCTCGATGAATGTGATGAGGTCTTCGTAGCCCTCGTTGCGGTTCGTCTTCTTCGAGTACGAGAGCGTGTAGGCGAGCGAGTCCGCCAGGACGGTGAGGTCGCCATCCTCGCTCTTGTAGAGATTGCCCGATGAGTTGAAGCCGCGATTCTCGAGCCAGCGCTCGTCGACCTGCTCGGCCTCGGTGAAGACCCCCAGGTAGGTGTCGTTCAGCTGCAGGTGCGCGTGCCGGGCGTTGGAGGCGGGGACGCCGGCCTCGCGCTCGACGTGGTAGGCGAGCGCCTCGCGGAGCAGCGTTTGCTCGCCGTGGTGGGCGTTCAGGTTGAGCTCCTCCTGCCCGTCCAGGAAGAGCTGACCGGGCACGAACTCGTTGAACTTGACCTTCCAGGACTTCTTGGGCAGGAACCGCGAGATCCGGCCCCGGAAGCGGACGCCGACGTCCTCCCAGACCTGGCCCTGGTAGCGAAACGTCCCGTGCTTGTACTCGTCCGACAGGGGATCGGCCAGCAGCGCCTGGTAGTCGGCCGGATCCAGCGTGATCTCGTAGACCGGCAGCGTCGAGCTGCCGTCGGCGCGCACCAGGCCGCTCACCTCGGACGAGAAGGCGCTCTGGTTGTCCCAGATGTCCACGGCGGCGACCCGGTAGTAGTACGGCGTCCCGAGGACCACGTCGTCGTCGTGATAGCGCGAGTTGCGGATCGGCGCGGCGGTGACCGGTGTGTAGGGGCCGCCGGCGGCGGTACTGCGCTCGAGGATGTAGCCGGCGACGTCCTCCTCGGGGGCATCGTCCCAGTCGATGCTGATCCGGTGATAGCTGTCCTGAGCGTCGAGACCGCCGGGCGTCGATGGCGGGTCGACCTCCTGCGGCCAGGAGAGAACCTCGATCGCCTCGATGTGGCTCTCGGCCGTGTTCTGTGTGCAGACGACGTTCAGCTGACCATCGGTCACCGTCGCCGCGAATGTCGGGCGGACGACATAGTAGGGGTCTCCAGCATCGGCGATGACGTCGTAGTCGTCGAGCACGAGCGCCCCTTCGATGGAGATGTCGAAGGCGCGGAAACCGGGACCCGTCTCGACCCGGTCGGCGAAGTGCAGGCGCACCAGGTAGTCGCCGTTCGGCACGTCGAAGCGGTACTCGTCCCAGGTGTAGCGGCCGTTGATGTAGAGCGTCCGGTCGGGCGTGCCCCCGAACGGAACGGCCGTGGTGTCGGCGAGCGCGAACCCGCCGATACGCCCGTAACCGAGCGCCTGCGTGTAGGGCAGGTCGTAGTAGAAGGCGTGCCCGGACGCGTCGAGATACGCCATGTTGGTGCCGCAGATCAGCCGCTTCTCGTAGGCGGCCGCGGGGGACGGCGCCAGGGCGGTGGCGACGAGTGCGATCAGGGCGGCGAGGACGACGAGCGCCGCGCTCGAGGGCAGGGAGCGGGACGCCCGGACAGCGGGCAGCGGGAGCGGATCGGAGAAGCGCATCGAGGTGTCTCCGTCGAGAGCGTTGGCCCGAGGCCGCCGGGTGGGCGAGCGGCCGGTCACGAGGGCGGTCGGTGGGCGAGAGGACCGCGCAATCCCTACCAGGATAACCGATTCCATCCGGAGTCGGAACCGGGACCTTGACCCCGCGAGCCGCCGGCGTGTTTCATTGTGACACGGCCCGGGCGCTGGCCCCGCCGGCGTTCCGCCGGTGGTCCGATTGACGATCCCGCCGGGCGGTGATATCTTTACTTGAGAGCGTATCTTAGGCGACTCTGACAGCCGTGCATCCCACCTGCCCACCCGCCGCTGCGATCCCGCTCCGGCGGAGGGGCGCGCAGCTGTCGCCCCCTGTCGACTCCGCCACGCGCCGCGCTCGCGCGGCCGGCGTGGGCCCGGTCTCCCGCATCGCAACCTCGGGTGAAGCCAACATGCGTCCAACCTCGTTCCCGCTGCCGTCGACCGCTGCCTCGCTCGTCGTCGCACTCGTCCTCGCCGCCGTGGCCCCGGCCCCGGGGGCGCTGGCCTACGAGCAGCACTTCAACTGTGCCGGGGGCGCCTACCTCGCGCAGGACGGCCGCCAGTTCGAGGCCGACCGCGCCTACGCGACCGGCGACGCCGGTTACCTCGACGGGTGGGCACAGGGCACCGCCAACTGGTACCCGATCGCCGGCACCGCGGACCGGCCGATCTACGAGGTGACGCGCAACAGCGTCTCCGAGTACCGCTTCGATCTGCCGAACGACGACTATCTGGTCGAGCTCCTCCTGGTCGAGAACTTCAAGCACTCGACCGGCGAGACCATCTTCGACGTCTCGATCGAGGGGCAGGAGGTGGTGAGCAACCTCGACATCTACGAGCGCGTGCTGCGCGACCACGCCATCAACTTCCTCCTGCCGGTGACGGTGACCGACGGGCAGCTGAACGTCACCTTCCACGCCGATCGCGGCATTTCGACCATCGCCGGCATCTCGGTGCGCTCGCGCGTGCCGGACTCGACGCCGCCGGCGCAGCCGCAGGGCCTCGAGGCGGTCGATAGCTACCTGGCGATCAACCTGCGCTGGGATGCGAACACCGAGGACGACCTGGCCGGCTACCGGGTCGAGTTCTCGTCGAGCGCCGGCGGGCCGTTCTTCCCGACCACCGCCCCCGGTGGCGACATCGAGCGCGTGACCTGGCGCATGGACCCGGCCTCGCCCGGCGAGACCTGGTACTACCGCGTGGTGGCGATCGACGCCTACGGCAACGAGTCGATGCCATCGGACGTCGTCTCCGGCACCGTGCGCGCGCACGCCGACGCGCCACTGCCGCTGGTCGAGGTGCTGATCGACCCGGACACGCTCGAGGTCCTGAACGATGCCCCCGCGTCCAACGACTACCACGCCTTCCAGCTCGAGTTCGACGGCGACCCGGGGCTCCTCTTCGACGGTGTCGGTCGCTACCGCGGCAACGTCATGCGCAGCGTCCGCAAGAAGAGCTGGAAGTTCAAGATGGACCTCGGCACCTACGACGATCGCGAGACCTTCAACCTGAACGCCGAGTACTCCGACAAGAGCCTGCTGCGCCAGCGACTCTCCTACGAGATCATGCGCCGCGACAACTGCTACGCGCCGGAGACCCGCTACGTGCATCTCGTGGTCAACGGCGACTGGCAGGGCGTGCGGCTCGACATCGAGAACGTCAATCGCGATTTCCTGCGTCGCGTCGGACTCGAAGAGAACAACGCCACCATGTACCGGCCGCGCGAGGACGTCGGCATGGTCGCGGATGGCAACCTGGCGCCGCTGCCGACCGTGCAGGACTACATGGACATCTACGAGAAGGAGCTCGGCGACCCGCAGGACTACTCCGACCTGATCGCGTTCATCGAGTCGCTGAACAACCTGCCGTCCAACCAGAAGTTCAACTGGCTGGCCGGTACGATGAACCTGAACCGGCTCTTCGATTTCTACTCGTCCGAGGTCGTGCTCCAGAACAACGACATCGGCTACAAGAACTACTTCCTGCACCACGACCTCGACACCGGCGAGTGGACGATCATTCCCTGGGACGTCGACCTGACCTGGGGCAACACGTGGCCGTTCTACGAGGTCTTCGTCACCACGTCATCGATTCACCTCGGTGCCACCAACCGTCTCTTCCAGCTCATCGCCCAGCAACCGATCCTCTACCAGCTGCACTACGACCGCATCCGGCAGATCCTGGTCTCGAGCTTCGCGCCGGGCGCCGCGGCGGCGCTCATCGACTCGGTCTACCAGGAGGTCGCGGACGAGGGCCTGCGGGACTGGTGGAAGTGGGGCTGGCAGTCGGACGACGAGTTCGTGGCCGGTCCGGCGCTCATGCAGCAGTTCGTCGACGAGCGCTCGGCCTTCCTGCTCCAGCAGATCGCGCAGTTCGAGGAGCCCTCCGATCTCTGCATCAACGAGGTCATGGCCTCGAACAACACCGCGGTCACCGACGAGTGGGGCGACTACGATGACTGGGTCGAGCTTTACAACCGGGGTTCGCAGCCGGTGTCGCTGGCCGGGCTGCACCTGACCGACGACCTGACCGTGCCGGGCAAGCTGGCGCTGCCCGACACG
>JASFRE010000356.1:0-5192 GCA_050115055.1 Candidatus Eiseniibacteriota bacterium
TCCCCGGTCCCGGGCGCCGGCATCAGCACCACCTGCAGCTCGCCGTCGCGCTCGCCGGCGAGCGGAATCGGCGCCCGGAGCCGCGGCGGGTCAGCAGCCAGCACCGGCCCGCCGCCGGCCGGCGCCTCCCAGTCGAACCAGCCGGCCGCCCCGGCCGGCAGTCGGCAGCGGACCGCCGCCGCCCCCAGCGCGTCGCGCGCCGTGGCGACCAGCCGACGTCCCCACTCCGCCTCGCTCGCCCCCTGGCGAGGCAGGGCCTGCAGGGCCTCGACGAGTCGCCACCAGCTGTCCGGATTGCGGTTCATCATGGTGTGGTCGGCTTGCGGGCCTTGCCCGCCCCCACGGCTGGCACCGGCGTCTTCGTCGACGCGTCTCGGACCACCGTGGGTCGGGTCGCCCCCTCACGTCAGATCGGCGCTTCGGAGAGCGTTCTTTGCCGGCCGACGGCGTCGATCCTGGAGGACGGATGGGGCGGACGGGATGGGCGGGCATGGCGTGCGTGGTGCGGCGCTCAGCGCGGCGGTGGCCGGCGGCCCGCGCGGCGTAGCTGGCGGTAGGCCTGGACGCAGCGGAAGCCCGCGAAGGCGAGAAACCCGACCATCCCGAGCGGCACGTAGTAGAACCTGCCGGCGCCGCCAAGACGATCGGCTGCCCGGAAGAACCACCAGAGGGCCAGCAGCAGGGCGACGAAGAGCGCCGCCGAGAGGATCAGCTGGATCCACGCCGAGATCTGCTGCGGTGTCGGACCACGGCCGGGTGGGCGGCTGTCAGGTGGCGTCTCGCTCACGGGAAGGATGGCGCGCCCGGCAGGATTCGAACCTGCGACCTACGGCTCCGGAGGCCGTCGCTCTATCCAGCTGAGCCACGGGCGCGGCGTCGCGCGCGACTATCTCACAGCCGACCGGCCTCCGCAAGATCACCACCGCCCTCGAGATCCAGGTGACGGCGGGCGATATCGATGTCCTTGTCACCGCGCCCGGAGAGGTTGACCAGCAGGAGCGCCTCGCCACCGAGCCGCCGCGCCAGGACCGCCGCATGGGCGACGGCGTGGGCCGACTCGAGGGCGGGGATGATGCCCTCGGCGGCCGCCAGCTCCCGGAAGGCGGCGAGCGCCTCGTCGTCGGTCACCGCCTCGTAGCGCACCCGCTGGCGATCATGCAGCATGGCGTGCTCGGGCCCGACCGCCGGGTAATCGAGGCCGGCCGACACCGAGTGCGTGGGCGTGATCTGCCCGTGGGCATCCTGCAGCACGTAGGTCCGCGTGCCGTGCAGCACGCCGACCGAGCCGCCGGCGAAGCGGGCGGCGTGACGACCGCTCGCCACACCCTCCCCGCCTGCCTCGACGCCGATCATCGCGACCCCGGGATCATCCACGAAGGCGTGAAAGAGACCCATGGCATTCGAGCCGCCGCCGACACAGGCGACCAGATGCGTCGGCAGCCGCCCGTAGTGCTCCAGCATCTGCTGCCGCGCCTCGCGTCCGATCACCGACTGGAAGTCGCGCACGATGGTCGGGAACGGGTGCGGTCCCAGCACCGAGCCGAGGACGTAGTGGGTGTCGTCGACCGTTCGTGCCCAGTCGCGCATCGCCTCGTTGATGGCATCCTTGAGCGTCCGCGACCCGGACTCGACGGCGATCACGCGTGCGCCGAGGAGTCGCATGCGGAAGACGTTGAGTGCCTGCCGCGCCATGTCCTCCGCCCCCATGTAGACCTCGCAGTCGAGGCCCAGCAGTGCGGCGGCGGTGGCGGTGGCGACACCGTGCTGGCCGGCGCCGGTCTCGGCGATCACGCGGCGCTTGCCCATGCGCCGGGCCAGGAGCACCTGCCCGATCGTGTTGTTGATCTTGTGGGCACCGGTGTGGCAGAGGTCCTCGCGCTTGAGCACGATGGTGGCCCCTCCCGGCGCCAGACGGCTGGCCTCGGTGATCGGCGTCGGCCGACCGACGTAACGACGCAGCAGCCCGACGAGCTGGCGCTCGAAGGCCGGATCGGCACGCGCCTCGCGATAAGCGCGATCCAGCTCGTCGAGCGGCGTCACCAGGGTCTCGGGCACGTAGCGTCCACCGTATCGATCGAAGCTACCGGTCGCTGCAGTGCTCATGGGTCCTCTCCCGTGGGATGGCGGCGCGCCTCCCGCGCTCCGCAGCCGTTCCGGTGCGGACGGCGGCGGGAACCGTCCGCCGGCCGGTCATCCGCCGGCCACGCCCTGGCGGCCGGCACCGCGCGCGTCGGCCTCCCGCACGGCCGCGACCAGGGCACGCATGGCAGCGGGCGACTTGCGGCCCGGTGCCTGCTCGACACCGCTCGACACATCGATACCATGCGGCGCCACCCGCGCGATCGCCTCGCCGACGTTCATCGCCGTCAGGCCGCCGGCGAGAAAGAGCGCGCACCGCCGCGCCCAGGGCCGCGCCAGCTCCCAGTCGAAGCGCCGCCCGCTGCCCCCCTCCACACCCGGCACGTGCGTGTCGGCCAGGAAGTAGGCGGCCGGGTATCGGTCCAGCCAGTCGTCGACCGGGTCGCGGCCGACCCGCACCGTCTTGACGACCGGGACCGGCAGCGTTTGGCAGAGCGCCGGGGACTCGCTGCCGTGCAGCTGCACGAGGTCGAGACCGCCAGCCTCGATCGCCGCCTCGATCTCCGCGCGTCCGGCGTCCACGAACACTCCGACGCGGAGCACCGGCACGCCGGAGGCCCCGGACGGCGGCGCGTCACGGGTGACCGTGCGGATGCGCACCGCGGTCGCATGGTCGATCCGCCGCGGGCTCGGCGCGAAGACCAGCCCGATCAGGTCGGCGCCCGCCTCGACGGCAGCACGTGCATCCTCCGGACCGGTGATGCCGCAGATCTTGACACGTGTCATCGGTCGCCGCCCTACCGTCCCATGAGCCGCCACAGCGTCTCGCCGGGCCGGGCGGCGCGCATCAGGGTCTCGCCCACGAGCAGCGCGTCGACCGGCGTGCACTCGAGCCGCAGGACGTCGTCACGCGTCTTGATGCCGCTCTCGGACACCAGGATCCGGTCGACCGGCAGCAGACGGCTCAGGCGCTCGGTGGTCTCGAGCGTCACCTGGAAGCTCGTCAGGTCGCGGTTGTTGATGCCGACGATCGGCGCCCCGGCCTCGATCGAGGCCTCGAGCTGGGCCTCGTCGTGCACCTCGACCAGGACCTCGAGCTGGAGCTCGCGCGCCCCGGCCAGCAGGGAGGCGAGCTGCGCACGGTCGAGCAGGGCGGCGATCAACAGCACCGCGTCGGCACCCAGCCAGCGCGCCTCGACCAGCTGGTAGGCGTCGATCACGAAGTCCTTCATGAGCACCGGGCAGGTGGCCTGCTGACGGACCAGCCGCAGCGTCTCGCGGTCGCCGAGAAAAAAGCGCTCCTCGGTGACGACCGAGATCGCCGCGGCTCCACTCGCCTCGTAGGTGCGTGCCAGCTCCGACGGGTCGAGCCGCTGCCGGAGCACCCCGGCCGACGGCGACGCGCGCTTGATCTCACAGATGAAGCGGATGCGGTCGCCCGGCGCGCGGCGCAGGCTGGCCCCGAAGCAGCCGCGCGGCGCCAGCCCCGGATCGATCTCGTCCCGCAGGTCGCGGAGCGAGCGCTGCCGGCGGCGGCGGGCCAGGTCGGCCCGCTGCGACTCCGCGATGCGCTCGAGGATGTTCATGCCTCCGACTCTCCTCCGGACCCGTCGTTGTCGACCGCCTGCGAAACCCGGCGCAGTGCCTCGAGGGTGGCGGTGGCGGCACCGCTGGCCACCAGCCGGCGGGCCGCATCGACGCCGGCGGCGATCGCCGGCACGCGGCCGGCCACGAGCAGCGTCGCGGCCGCGTTCAGGAGCACCGTGTCGAGCACCGGTCCGGGTTCGCCGGCCAGCACGCGCTCCATGAGGCGCGCATTGCCGGCGGCATCGCCACCCGCCGGTGGCGTCGGGCAGCGCTCGAGCCCTGCCGCCTCCGGGGCGAGGCTGGAGGCACGCACGGTGCCGTCGCGCACCTCGAGCACCTGGTTGTCGCCGGCCAGCGACAGCTCGTCGAGGCCGCCGGCCCCGTGCACGATCAGGGCGTGCTCGCAGCCCAGCCCGACCAGCGCCTCGGCCACCAGGGCCGCCGCCCGCCGGCTGTAGGTGCCGACCACCTGGCGGCACGCACCGGCCGGATTGGTGAGCGGTCCCAGCATGTTGAACACCGTGCGGACGCCGAGCTCTCGGCGTGGCGCCGCGACGTGGCGCATCGCCCCATGATAGCGCGGCGCGAACATGAAGCCGATCGACGCCAGGTCGAGACAGCGCGCCACACCGGCCGGTCCGAGATCGATGCGGACCCCCAGCGCCTCGAGCACATCGGCCGAGCCGCAGCGGCTCGACACCGAGCGGTTGCCATGCTTGGCCACCGGCACACCGTCGGCCGCCGCCACGAAGGCCGCCGCGGTCGAGATGTTGAACGTCCCCGCCCCGTCACCGCCGGTGCCACAGGTGTCGACGAGCGGCCCGCCCGCCCACGGGACCGGGGTGGCGCGCTCGCGCATCGCGAGTGCCGCACCGATCAGCTCGTCGGCGACCTCGCCCTTCTGCCTGAGCGCCACCAGCACACCGCCGATCTGCGCCGCGGTCAGCCGTCCATCCATGATGGCGCCGAACAGCGTCCGCGTGGCGTCACGCGTCAGGCTGCGGCCGGCCAGGAGCTTCTCGAGCGCCCCCCGCACCACCGTGCGTGTCGCGTCGCTCCCCTCCTGTGGCGCCGTTCCGCTCACCGCCCCGTCGCTCCGCACAGCCTGAGGAAGTTGCCGATCAGGGCATGCCCCTCCTCGGTGAGGATCGACTCTGGATGGAATTGCACGCCCCAGCTCGGGACGTCCCGCCGGCGGATGCCCATGATCTCCCCTTCGGCGGTCCGGGCCGTGACCTCCAGGCTGGCCGGCACCGACCCGGGCTCCACCACCAGCGAATGATAGCGGGTCGCCTCGAACGGGTTCGGCAGGCCGGCGAACAGATCGCGACCGTCGTGGACGATGCGTGAGGTCTTGCCGTGCATGATGCGTGGCGAGCGCACGATGCGCGCCCCGGCCACCTGCGCCAGGCACTGGTGCCCGAGGCAGACGCCGAGTACCGGCACGTGCCCGGCGGCGGCGGCGATGATCGCGCACGAGACACCGGCGTCGTCAGGCGTGCCGGGACCGGGCGAGATCAGGATGC
>JASFRE010000357.1:0-5192 GCA_050115055.1 Candidatus Eiseniibacteriota bacterium
TGAAGAAGCTCTCGATCCCGCGCGGGCTGCACCAGCGGCCGAGGACCTCCTCCGGTGGTGCGTCGATCGAGAGATGGACGTCGAAGGCGGTCCAGTCGTGCGGCGCTGCGGCGACGCCACCGTCGGACTGGAAGCGTGCGCCCAGGCCGCTGGCGACCGTGTCACCGCGAACCCGCAGGTCGTGCCCGTAAAGGAGCACCGACTTCAGGTTCATCAGGTTGAAGATCCACCAGCCGCGGGCATTGGCGTGCACCTCCCACGCCGCCTCGCCATCGACCGGCAGCCCGAACTGCACGAGCTCGACCCGGGTGCGCTCGCCGTCCGGTGTCAGCTCGACGTGTACCCAGCCGTAGTCGCGGCCGAAGCTGAAGCGGACGAAGTGATCGCGCTCGATGTTGATGATCTCGAGCCCGGTCGTCGTACCGGTCGGGAAGGTCAGGTCGATCCGGTCGCCAGTGCGGAAGACGTCGCCCGGTCGGCGACGACTGCCATCGGCGGCGGTGCAGCTCACCCGGTCCGCCCAGAAGCGCCGCAACCCATCCGCCGTCGCCCACATGGTGAAGACGTCGGCGCATGGCGCGTCGATGAAGCTCGTGATGCGGAAGCGGCTCCAGTCGTAGACCGGATCGGCGCCGCAGAGCGCCGTCACGAGCGCCTTCAGCGCCCGGGTCCAGCCCGCGGCGTGACGCCCCTCGGCGCCCGGCAGCGCGGTCTCGAGGCCGGTGTGCTCGAGCGTCAGACGGGTGCCGTCGGCCGCACGCGCGAGGCGGATCGTGACCAGGGTCTCGGCGCCGATGTCGTTGGCGTTCCAGGTAAAGGCGAGGCGCTCGTGCTCGACGAGCTCCTTGACCTCGCAGTGGATCGCGCCGTCCCAGCCGCCCGCGGGTGGCGCGGTGAACGTGAAGCGGGCCCCGACCCGCGCGGTGAAGTCGCTCTGCATGAGCCAGGCGGCCAGCTTCTCCGGGTCGGTGAGGTAGGTCCAGACCCGCTCGACCGGGGCCGCGATGTCGATCTCCATGTGCACGCCGTGCGTCTGCCTGTCGTTCGTCGTGGCGCTCATCGATCCTCCTCCACGAGCTGCTTGAGGGTGGCGAGGCTCCGCCGCCAGTGGCTCTCGTAGCGTTCGACCCAGTCCGCGATCGGACGGAGGGCGGTGCCGTCGAAGCGCTGCACGCGCTCGCGGCCGCGCCTCTCCTCGCGCACCAGTCCGGCCTCGCGCAGCACGCGCAGGTGCTTGCTGATGGCCGGCCGGGACATCGCGAAGTGGGCAGCGATCTCCTTGACCGTGTGCTCCCGCTCGGCGAGCAGGGCGATGATCCGCCGCCGCGAGGGATCGGCGAGGGCGGAGAACCCGTCCCTGGAGGGGGGGACCGCGTGGGGGGATGTGCGGTTCTGCGAAGCCATGCCGGCAGTATAGGTAACCATTTGGTTACCTGTCAACCCCGATTTCGGGGGCGGGCCGGAGGGCCGGTGGACGCCCTGGCGGACCTCCGGGCGGGACCCCGGCGGCAACGCCGAGGCGCTCGCGCCTGGAACGGCTGGCGATTCTGGTGCTTCGGGTGCCTAGCGATGCAGGTGCTTGATGATGCCCCAGGTCGACGGGTCGACGGGCGTCACGCACGGGACCGGCGTCGCCAGATCGGCGAGCGGCGAGCACCCGGCGAGCGGGACGGCAGGCAGGAGCGGCAAGGGCGGTTCGCAGCCGTCGAGGCCCCCGGAACCGACGCAGACCCGCCCCCACGATTCCCCCCACACCGGCGTGGACGTGCATGCGTCTCCGCTCACCACATGGGTCCCGAGGGGATCGTCGGACTCGATCAGGTCCACGCAGCCGGCACCGGTCACGAAGTGGATGATCCCGATCACCGCCGTCCGCCCACCCTCGATGCAGTCGAAGGCGGTGGCGATCGTCCCGTACCTGGGGCCGCCCGGTGATGCCGGGACGGTCCCGGTCACCTGGTTCGACCGGCAATCCCACCGCCCGTAGAGGAACTCCCAGTCCCCCCAGTCGAAGGCGGCCTGCAAGCCCGAGATCTCGTCGTAATTGCGCGCCAGCACGTAGAGGGCGACGCGCTCGCCCCCGGCCACGGTGATTCGTGGCGAGTTCGGCTATTCACACGGGTCCGGCTCGAGCTCGCAGACCGCACCGTCGGTGACGGTCACCGCGTGCAGGGCGAGCGTGGTGAGCCAGTTGTCGCTCGCCATCGCCCGGCTGCCGGCGACGGCGATCGGCACGGTCACAAGCCATGTCCTGCGGTTCATCGCCACCGTCCCTCCGGGGCGGTGGTCGCTGCCCGTTCCGCTCGGTCCGCACCCCGGCGCGTCCCATCCGCGCACCGCAGGTGCTTGACGAGGATCAGGCAGGGATTCACCTCGCCCCAGAGGTCGTTCTCCTCCAGCGGGGCAAAGCCCATGTGCTCGTAGAAGCCGCGCGTCCGCGCGTAGGCCGTGTTCGGCCGAGACGGGCCGAGCGTCTTGACCTGCAGGAACGCGGTGCCGCGTGCGCGAACCAGGTCCTCGACCCACGCGACCAGCGCCCGACCGATCCCCCGACCTTGGTGCTCGGGGCGGACGCCCATGACGTGGATCTCGGCCGCGTGCGGATTGTGCTGCCGGATCGTGGCGAAGCCGACGATCTTCGGGCCGATCTCCGCGACCACGGTCTCGAAGCGCTCGGTCGAGCGCACGTAGTCGACGATGGCGTCCTCGATGCCGAACCAGGCCGGCAGGGCGCGTAGGATGGACTCGCAGTGGTGGGACTCGCCGGCGCACAGCGGACGGAGGATGATCGACGGGGTCATGGAGGCTCCCCGATCTCCGCGCGGGACGGCCCGGCGCCACAAGCGCGCGGGCCCGGGCGGTTGGTATCGGGAAGCCTAGCACGACGTCCGCTCGGCGGCGCCGTCCGACTACCGGACCCGGAGCTCCAGCGTCTCCTCGCCGCGGCGCACGGTGAGCATCGCCCCGGCACGGGTCAGGGTCGCGCGCATCGCCCCGCGAGGGATGTCGGCCACCGCGGTCGAGTCGATCGCCGCGATGAGATCACCCGCCTCCAGGCCGCTCCGCTCGGCGCGCGAGCCGGGCATCACCTCGCGCACGCGCAGACCGTCCGGGTCCGGCACCAAGGCGACCCCGAACCGCGGCCCGTCGCCCGCGGTGACGACGCGCCGGCCCGCACTGCGCGACGGTCCACTGCGCAGCGTTCCCTCGAGGAGCAGCAGCTGAGCACGGCCGTCGATGCTCAGCCGTGTGTCCATGAGCGCCGCGGTGCCGATGTTGACGGTCGGGAACGGGCCGGCGATCGTGACGACCGGGTTCGTGATCTCGAGACCCGCGACGCTCACCGTCCCTTCGAGCGGCGCGCTCCTGATCTCGAAGGTCGCGTCGATGGTCCCGGCCTGCCCGACGATCACCGGTGGCGACGCGAAGGTGAGTCGCTCGGCCAGCGCACCCGGCAGTGTCACGCCGTCCGGAGAGCCGGTGTCGATGTGGCCGCGCACCGTCACGTCCCCGATCACGACGTCGGCCTCGATGATCTGATCGTCGCTCCGGCAGGAGGTTGCGCGTGCCTGCTGCGCCGCATCGAACCCGTCCGGGTGGAGGAGCAGGTTCCCGGCGGGGAAGTCCAGGGTGGCGCCGAGCTCGCCAAGCACCGTGATGCTCAGGACACCGCGGACGCCGGGCAGCCCCCGCATCTGCTCCCAGGTCAGCGCCGGAACGTCCTCGAAGCGCGCGTCCCCGATCGTCACGGCCGGCAGCGTGACCCGATCAACCGGCACCGGGGTGCCCCCCGCGACGGGACTGCGCAGCTCCTCCTGCCCCTGGTTCTCGAGCCCGAGTTCGTCCGCGAGAGACCGGTCCAGGAGCGTGATCGGCGTGCCCGTGTCGAGGACCATCGTGTAGGGACCGCTCTCCCCGATCCTCACCGACAGCGTCGGGCGGCCAAGGGAGAGATCCATCTCGACCCGGGTCGGCGCCTCCAGGTGGGTCCTGGCGGGCAGGCGGCGCTCGCCGGCACCGGCCGGTGCCTGACCGCCGAGCTGGACGGCGACGGTCGCCAGGACGAGGGTGAGAATGCGGTGCATGGGTGGCCGCACGGGTGGCTGCACGGGTGGCCGCATGGCTGGCTGCACGGGTGGCCGCATGGCTGGCTGCATGGGTGGATGCATCGGTGGCTCCTCGAGGGCGCGGCCGGTTGGGTCTCCGGCGCGCACCGGGTGGCGGGAGGGCTGGCGTTCTGGTCGATGCGTATGATACGATTCGTACTATATGCACGGACCGAGCGCAAGCCCGGAGAGGAGAGGTCGATGAAGCCGCATCTCGATCGGGGCCGGCGACAGCTCACCGAGCTCGAGGGCGCGGTCCTGGGTGAGGTGGCGCGGGACGGCCCGTGCACCGCGTACCGCGTGCGCATGGCCTTCGCCGGGTCGCCGTCGGCGGTCTGGAGCGGCAGCGCCGGCGCCATCTACCCGCTGCTGCGGCGTCTCGAGGAGCGCGGGCTCGTCGTCTCGCGTGCCGTCCGGCAGGGGCGGCGGGCCGGGCGCACCTATGCGCTGTCCCGCACCGGACGTGCCGCCCTGCAGCGCTGGCTGGCGGATGCCGGGGCGGCCGTGGACCCCGGCTTCGATCCGCTCCGCACCCGCGGGCTCTACCTCTCGAGGTTGCCGGCGGATCGGCGGCAGCGCTTCCTGGCCGGGGTGCGGCAGGGACTCGAGACGCAACGTCAGCAACTGCGCGCCGAGCTGCGGGCCGAGACGCACGCGACCCGCGACGACGCCCTCGCGGCACGCTCGGTCATCCTGCAGATCCAGGCGAAACTGCGCTGGCTCGATGAGGTGGAGCGAGCTGGGGGTTGAGGGACGATCCCCGCGCGAGAGCGGCATGCGGCACGCGATACGCGTCCGCCGCGCACACCGCCACCGACCCGACCATCCATCGAACCGTTCGCCACCGCGTCACCATCGCGCCTCCTGCGTGTCCTGCATGTCCTGCCAGCGAGCCGCCGCATAGCCGGAAGGCTCCCGTTCGTCACCGGTACACGGTCTTGATGACGCCCCAGCTGCAGTGCGTGATGGCGCTGGTGGCGCAGCCGACCGGCCACGCGCCCATCGGACTGCATGGACCGGCCACCGCCGGCGAGTCCTGCTGAAGCTGCCAGTTGCGATCAGCATCCGGCGTCGTCGAGCAGAACT
>JASFRE010000358.1:0-5181 GCA_050115055.1 Candidatus Eiseniibacteriota bacterium
GCCGACCTCGCCGACTGCTGGCCGGGCGACGCCACGCCGCGGACCCGCGCCCACTTCGAGGCCGGGCTGGCGGCGGCCGAGGCGTGCGTGCGCTGGCGCGAGGCGCTCGCCAAGGGCCCCGGACCGCGATCGATGGCCTTCTGGGTCCAGGGCATGCACCTGCTCAGCCTCGGCGAGGCGGCCGCCGCCACCGCGAGCTGGCAGCGCTCGCTGGACGCGGCGATGGCCGCCGCCCGCGAGCAAGGCCGCGGCGCCGACGTCGACGCGCACGGCAGCTTCGGCGTCGTGCTCGGGGCCGGCTACCTCGGGCTCGGGCAGTGGATCGGCGGCGACGAGGCCGGGCGCCGCCGCTACGAGCAGGCGCTCGACGCCTTCCGTGCCCAGCTCGAGGATCCCGAGCAGAAGGACGACGCGCAGTTCGGCATCGACCAGCTGGAGACGGTCAGACGGCGCTACGGGCCGTCGGCAGCCTGACTTGCCGGCAGGCCGGCGCCTTGATGCAGATCAAGGCGCCGCCGCGCCGCGGCGGGCACCATCGCGGCGTCCGAGACCATCATCCGACACGGAGGGCCCCCTATGTACGCGTCACGATCGTCCGGTCCGTCTGGACCGTCTCGCCGTCATCGACCGCTCGTCGCCCTGGCCTGCTGGCTCGTCCTCGCGAGCGCTGCCGCGACCTCCGCCGCGGCACAGGACTGCGTCGAGTGCCACACGGAGATCACCCCCCACATCGTCCAGGACTGGCGGCTCAGCCGCCACGCCGCCGAGGAGATCGGCTGCGACGCCTGCCACGGGGATGGCCACACGACGCCCGACGACATCGCCGAGGTGTCGCTGCCGACACCCGAGACCTGTGCCGGCTGTCATGCCGAGCAGGTCGAGCAGTTCGGTCGCGGCAAGCATGCCCTCGCCTGGGCGGCGATGCAGGCGATGCCGACCACCCACCACCTGCCCGAGGCGCTGCGCGAGGGGCAGAAGGGCTGCGGCGGCTGCCACAAGCTCGGCCTCAAGTCGGAGGCCGACCTCGAGAAGCTCAAGGCGGCCGGCGCCGGCTTCGGCGTCGCCTCGTGCGACGCCTGTCACACGCGCCACCTGTTCTCGGTCGAGGAGGCCCGTCAGCCGCAGGCCTGCCAGACCTGCCACATGGGCTTCGACCATCCGCACTGGGAGATGTACTCGAGCTCGAAGCACGGCGTCCGGCACGCCCTGAAGCAGGTCGGCACCCTGCCCGACGAGGCGGCGGCGCCGACCTGCCAGACCTGCCACATGCAGGACGGCAACCACGAGGTGCGCACCGCGTGGGGTTTTCTCGCCGTCCGGCTGCCGCTCGCCGAGGATCCCGAGTGGCGCGCCGACCAGGTGACGATCCTCCAGGCGCTTGGCGTCCTCGATCTGGAGGGCAACCCGACGCCGCGGCTCGACGTCGTCAAGCAGGCCGACGTCGCCCGCCTCACGCAGGAGGCCTTCGACGCCGAGCGGCAGAAGATGATCGTGACCTGCAACGAGTGCCACTCGATCCACTTCGCGATCGAGCAGCTCGAGCGCGGCGACGAGATGATCCGCGAGTCCGACCGTCTCCTGGCCGCGGCCATCCGCGAGGTCGCCGCCCTCTACGAGGACGGTGTCCTGCGCAAGCCCGACAGCTACGCGCAGGCCTTTCCCGATCTGCTGGCCTTCCACGACGCCCCGACCGCCGTCGAGCAGCGGCTGTTCGAGATGCACTTGAAGCACCGCATGCGCGCCTTCCAGGGCGTCTTCCACGCCAACCCGGACTACGCGCTCTGGTACGGCTGGAGCGAGATGGTGCGCGATCTGCAGGAGATCAAGGAGATGGCGCTGGAGCTCAGGGCGCGGCGGACGGAGTAGGACGGAAGCGCGCACCGCGCACCGTCCGCGCACGGCACACGACCGCACGGCACAGCGCGGCACGACGCACCGCCGCACGACGCACCGCCGCACGACGCACCGCCGCACGGCACACCGCGGCACGCCACACGACCGCACGGCGCCGGTACGACCGATCGCGGCTCAGCGCACGAGCACGATCGCCCGGGTGGCGACGCCGCCAGCGGTCTCCGCGCGGCACCAGTAGACGCCACTGGCAGCAGCGCGGCCGCTCCCGTCGCGGCCGTCCCAGCGCACGCGGTGACGCCCTGCCGGCAGCGCGGCGTCGAGCAGGGTGCGCTGCCGGCGACCGTGCGCGTCGTAGAGCGCCAGCCGCACCGGCCCCGCCGCCGCCAGCTCGAAGACGATCGACGTCGCCGGGTTGAACGGGTTCGGCGACACGGCGTTGATCCGCACCTCGCAGCCGGTCACCGCCGCGCCGGCCGTCGGCCCCTGCCCGGTCTCCCGGACCGCCAGCGGCGGGCAGGCGATCGTGTCGGTCACCGTGCTGTCGGAGACGAAGCCCTGCCAGTACTCGCCGACCCGTCGCGTGATGAACCAGCAGGCGGAGTCCGGATCGGCGTCGTAGCAGACATGGGCGCCGATCGCCTGCGTCGTGCGGTTGCCGAGCCAGCCCGCCGGCTCCTCGAGGAGCTCGAGCTCGACCGGCGCCGCTGGCGGGATCGTGGCCGGCAGGCGATGCGCCGCCGCGGTGTGGAAGAAGTCGTCGAGCAGGTTGCGATCGGTGACGCGTCCGTGCCAGGCGCCGGGCTCCATGGCCAGCACCCACTTGGCGCCGAGCGGCCGGTGGGCCTCGAAGATGCCGGTCAGGTTCTCGATCCGGTAGGGCAGGTCGAGCTCGCCGATCACCAGGTAACCCGGCACCTCGATGGCAGCACCGGCCGGCGAGGTGTCGTGCAGCCCGCCCTTCTGGGTCACGAAACCGATGACCCGCTCCGGCCGCCACTTCGTGAAGTGGTAGCCGAACTGCCCGCCCCACGACCAGCCGTCCAGGAAGAGGGTCGTGAACGCGAGCTCGGGGCGACCGCTCTGCACCGCGAAATCGACGAGCGCCCTGAGGACGCCGTCGCCGATGCCGGTCGCCATGTCGGAGTTGAAGAGCTGGGCGCCCATGAGCCCCATCTCCTCCGACGCGCACAGCGTGCGGAAGGCGGGGTCGTCGACGATGTAGCGCGAGTCGGCGGTGTAGGGATCCAGGTAGAAGTAGACGCCGCGCACCACCGTATCCTCCTCCGGCAGGAGGATCCGGAAGGGCGACGGTTCGAAGGTCTCGCCGGGCAGCGGCTCGACCGTCGTGTCGAAGACCTGCGCCGGCACGCCGGAAGCTGCGGCCACGACGGCGAGGCAGGCCAGGACGATCGCGCGTCCGGCGTGGAGGCCGGTGACGCGCTCCGGCACCTGCTCCGGCGCGTGCTCCGGCACCTGCTCCGGCGCGTGCTCCGGCACATGCCCCGGCATGCGCTCCGGCACGTGCCCCCTCACGGTGCCGCCAGCAGGCTCTCGCCCGCCGCCTCCGGGTCGGCCAGGCACGCGACCAGCCAGTAGAGCGCCACCTGGTAGCCGACGTTCTGGTCCATCGCCACGCGGAGCTCCTCGAACAGGCCGAGCCGGCGCTCGATCTCCGCCGCATCGAGCCGCGCTGCCTGCTGCTCGAGCTCGTGCCGCCGGTCCAGATTGGCGATGCGCTCGTCGCCGAGCCCGTAGCGCACGGCCAGGAGATCACCGTGCCAGACGGCCAGCGCCTGCGCCAGCCGCCGGATCAGCGCGCGGTCCCGCTCGCCGGCGATGGCGCCGACCACCGTGTGCAGGTAGGCGCCGCCGCGCTCGGCCGCCGCCAGCACCGCCAGCGCCTGGTCGCGGAGCGTGCGCACGTCCTCGCCTGCCATGAGGAGCGCCTGGCCGAGGCTGCCCTGCGCCAGCGCCGCGCAGAAGGCGGCGTCAGGGGGCTCGAGCTCGCGGTGCTCGCAGAGGACCCGCGCGATCGCCTCGCGACTGAGGGCGGTGAACTCGACCTTCTGACAGCGAGAGACGATGGTCGGCAGGAGCGCCTGCGGTCGCGCCGTGGTCAGCACGATGTGGGTATCGGACGGCGGCTCCTCGAGCACCTTGAGGAGCGAGTTTGCCTGGTCGTCCCGCATGCGGTCGGCCTCGCGCAGCACGAACACCTTGCGCCGGCCCTCGGCGCAGGTCATGGCGGCGAGGCGCTTGAGCTCGCGGGTCTTGTCGATCCAGATCGAGGGGTTGCGATCGAACTGGATGACGTGGAAGGGATCCTCCGCCAGGCGCTCGAGGGTCTCGGCCTCCTGTCGCTCCTCGTCCTCCTCCTTCGCCGCACCCTTCTTCTGGCTGTGCGGCATCGGCACGATGAGGCGGATGTCGGGATGGCCGAAGTGACGCGCCTTGCGACAGGACGGGCAGACGTCGCAGGCGTCGTCGCGGCGCTCGAGGCAGTTGAGCGCCCGCGCCAGGATGAGCGCCGTGCGCGTCTTGCCGACGCCCCAGGGGCCGACGAAGAGGAGCGCGTTGGGGACGCGGTCGGCGGCGAGCAGGGCCGTGAGATGCTCGCGCGCCTGCGTCTGCTCGATGATGGCGTCGAATCCCATGTCACCTCACCACGACGAGGCGCCCCGGCGCGTCACCCGTCCGGGCGTCGCGCGGCAGTCCCTCGATCCGCACGTAGTAGATCCCCGACGCCACGTCGCGCCCGGCCGCATCCTTGCCGTCCCAGGCGTAGCGGTGGCGGCCCGGCCGCGCCGCCAGCGTGCGGACGATGCGTCCCGCCACGTCGTGTACGGTCAGGGCCGGGGCGGCCCTCGCGGCCAGGCCGTCGATCTCGATCCAGGTCCTGGTCGCGAACGGGTTGGGCGCGGCGCGCACGACCGGCGACACGATGTCGAGACGCGGCGTCCCCGCGTCGTCGATCGCCCCCGCCTCCGGCGTCGCCACGAACCAGACCTCGGCGCTGTCGGCCTCGATGCCCGCCATGTGCGTGTAGAGCACCGAGTGCGCGCCGGTCTGCCGGTCGCCGCCGCGGTCGGTGACGCACCGGTGGATGCCGCCCGACGGCGCCGAGCTCCCCTGGTCGGCGGGCGGTACGAGCTCCGGCTGCCAGCCGGCGTCCTCGAGCGAGATCACCACGTTGCCGGTGTAGAGATTGCCCGACACCTCCGAGCCGACGACCTGGGTCCCGGTCCAGGGATGCCACGTGGCGTTGTCGAGCACCGCCGACAGGCCGCCGGACGCGAGCTGCGCCGGCTCGAAGGTCTGCCCGCCATC
>JASFRE010000359.1:0-5147 GCA_050115055.1 Candidatus Eiseniibacteriota bacterium
TCCTTGCTGAGCGCCGTCGAGGCGGCGAGCAGCATGATGATCGGCGCCTCGATGAGTAACGCCAGCGGGAAGACGATGCCGCCGTAGGCGGCCAGGTGAATCTCGGGATCGGGGAAGCGGGCGAGGACGGCGCTCACCAGCGGCAGCTCGACGCCCATCAGGAGCCAGCTGGCGGCGAGCGGCCACCAGGTGGCGGCGACGTGCCTGACGCCGAGCGGCGCCGGGTGGTGCGTCTCGGGCGCCGGCACGTAGCTACGCGGCGCCGCGCACGGCGCCGCGCCCTCGTGCGACGCCGTGCCGGGCAGGGTTGCGTCGGGTTCCGTCATGCCAGATCACCGGGGGAGTCGGGGATCATAGCATCGCCGCAGCGCCCGGCGCTTCCGCCCGGCGCTTGCGCCCGGCGCCTCCGCCCGGCCCCGCCCGGCGCTTCCCACCCCGACGAGCGGCGCGCCCCACCTTGCCGCCCGGCGCGCGGCATGGGAAGGTGCCGGGATGACCGCGCACCGGCTCTTCGTCGCCGTCCAGTGGCTCCTCATCGGGGCGCTCGCCGCCTGCCTGCTGACCGGGGCCGGCCGTGCGCTGCTGCCGGCGAACGCCGCAGCGCTCGGCGAGGCGCTGCGCATCGTCGGTCTCCTCCTCGGTGTGATCGCCGGCGGCCTCGCCGTGGCCGCGTTCCGCGCCCTCGGGCGCGCGATGCGCATCGGACCGGCGCCGCGACCCGGGATGGGGCTGGTGACCCACGGCATCTACCGCCGGCTGCGCCACCCGATGTACACCGCGGTGGTGATGGTCGCGGTGGCGGCGGTGCTCTTGAGGCCCACCGTCGGGTGCGCGATGAGCGCCCTGGCGGTCATCGTCTTCTACCTGGTCAAGGCGCGCTACGAGGAGGGGCTCCTCCGCGCCGCCTACCCCGGCTACGACGCCTACCGCCAACGCACCCACGGCGTGCTGCCGCCCCTCTGAGCCACCCGTCGCCCGGCGGCATCCTGGACAGCTCCGGAGCGATGTGATAAGCTCTTGATGGTTCTTGAGTTTCGGCCACGTCGCCCATCTCCGCACCGCGCGGTGGCCACTCCCTGGACGCCGCCGGATCCGAGCGTCGATCCCTTCTCGACCCCGGGAAGGGATTGGCGTGTCCCCGAACTCGCCCTCGCTGCACGAGCACACCATGCACCGTGAGCTCTCGTCCCACGCGCCAGCCTGTCGCGCCCTGCTCGCCGCCTGCCTCGCGCTCGTCATCGCCGCCGTCCCGGCGGCGGCGGACGCCCGTGACCAGGTTCGCTTCATGCCGGTCGGCAACTCGATCACCGACGGCGAGGGCTACCCGCCCGGCTTCCGCGATGACCTGAACGCGCTCCTCCAGGGCGAGCCGCAGCACACCTTCGACTGGGTCGGCGACACCGGCACGCCGCCGCTCGTCGGGCACTTTCAGGGTGGACGCGAAATCGACGACTTCTACCCGTCGAGCTACGGCAACGGCTGGGGCAACGGCACGTTCGACATCACCGCGGTCATGGGGCCGCCGGACACCCCGGACCTGGTGGCGATCCACCTCGGCACCAACGACCTGAACAGCCAGCTGCCGCCGTACGCCCCCTACTCGCTCGACCACGGCCAGACGCTCAACCCGTCGCAGCCGGGCGAGCTCGCCGAGCTGCTCCTCTACCTGCTCCGCTGGCAGTCGGGGCCCGCCGCCTTCGAGCTCGACGACATCGTGCTGTCGATGATCATCCCGATGGAGGGACGCGATCAGGACGTCGCGGACTTCAACAGCGCCGTCGTCGCCATGGCCGAGGATCTGGCCGAGGGAACCGTGACCGGCTCGCCGGTGCGCATCGCGCTCGCCGATCATTACGACCACTTTCTCTCGAATCCCGATCTCTTCACCTATGGACCGGGCGACTGGATGGAGGACAACCTGCATCCGAACGACGTCGGCTACACCGAGATGGCGATCGTCTACCACGCGGCGATCATCGGCATGCTCGACGACACGGTGGCGCCGGCCGACGTCACCGACTTGGCAGTGGCCGAGGTCGATACGACGCGCGTCGTGCTCGCCTTCACCGCTCCGGGCGACGACTTCCTGACCGGGCAGGCGGCGCGCTACGACCTGCGCGTCTCCTTCACACCGATCGACGCCGCGAGCTTCGCCACCGCCACCCAGATCACCGGCGAGCCGCTGCCCGCCACCGGCGGCTCGATCGAGTCGATCGAGGTGACCGGCCTGCTGCCCGGCAACACCTATTACTTCGCGCTCAAGGCATCCGACGAGGGTGGCAACCGCGCGCCGATCTCGAACGTCGTGTCGGTCGCCACCCAGGGCACGCCGACCGTGACGCTGACCCTCCGCGAGGGGTTGAACGGCTACTTCGGCTCGGAAGACAACACGATGATCGACGGCCGCCCAAGCGACAACTGGGGCGGCAACGACTGGATCGCGGTCGGCAAGATCGGGACGGTGGCGGGCGCCGCGCCGGCCGGCGAGGAGGCGGGCGGCGAGGAGGCGCTGGTCAACGACGTCATGCGCAGCCTGGTGCGCTTCGATCTCACGCAGGTCCCCGCCCACGCCACGGTGCTCGAGGCCACCCTCGAGCTCTACAACACGGTCTCCGAGTCGAGCGGTCCGGACGACGTCTCCGTCTACCGCGTCACCAAGCGCTGGGTCGAGGGCACGCGCACCGGCCCGCCGTCGCCGCAGTCCGGCACCTCCTGCTGGATCTCCGCCCGCCTCGACGAGCTCGACTGGTCGAGCCCGGGGGCGAGCGCGGCCAGCGACGACGCGCAGAACGACGACCCGGACTACGATCGCCTGGCGACCCCGGAGGACACCGTGACCCTGAGCGGCGCCGCCAGCTGGTACACGTGGGACGTGACCGAGGCCGTGTCGCGCTGGGTGAGTGGCGAGTGGAACAACGAGGGGCTGGTGGTGATCGCCGACGTCGAGGGGGGCAACAACCAGCGCCAGTTCAGCGCCTCGGAGTCGACCGGCCAGACCCTGCGTCCGACCCTCGTCGTCCGCTTCGAGACCGGCGGTGTCGGCATCGCCGGCGCCGAACCGCAGGCGCCGGCCGCCGCGCGCCTGGCCGCCGCGCGACCGAACCCGTTCGCGCTGTCGACGACGGTGGACTACGAGCTCACGCGACCGGGCGCGGTCAGGCTGCGGGTCTACGACGTCCGCGGGCGCCTGGTGCGCGAGCTGGTCGACGCCGTGCTGCCGGGCGGCCGCCACCGCAGCGCCTGGGACGGTCGCGACGCGCGGGGGACGCGCGCCGCCAGCGGCGTCTACTTCTTCCGCCTGGAGAGCGCCGGCGGCGTCGACGCGCAGAAGGTCGTGCTCAGGCCGTGATGATTCACCGGGCCACGACCAGCTTCCGCGCCAGGCCGGCGCCGTCGAGCCGCATGAAGTAGACCCCGCCAGCCAGCCGGCTCACGTCGAGGTCGAACGCGCTCCCGCCCGGACGGACGATGCGCCGCACGAGCCGTCCGCCGGCGTCGAGGAGCTCGAGCCGGACCGGCGCCGGCCCACCCCCCAGGTCGAGCCGCACCAGCGATCGCGCCGGGTTCGGGCCGAGCCTCAGGACGGCGACCGACGGCGCCCCGGTAGCGGTATCCGCCGCCGCCCCCTCCGCGATGCCGGTCGCCCCCACCGGTCGCGCCAGGTAGGCCAGCGTGCCGATCGCGGCCCGCGCGCACTCCGTGCCGAACGGGAAGGACGCGAGGTAGTTGTCGAGGACGTCGGTCGTCTGGTGATAGAAGGGATTGCTCGCGGACAGGAACTCGATGCCGCAGATGGCGCGATATCCCATGAGCCAGAAGGGATAGTGGTCACTGTAGGCCATGCCGGGGTTGTAGCTCACCTCGACGTCGAGCGCCGGCACGTAGCGGTCGGCGATCAGCGCGTAGGTCTCCGCCAGGAGCTCCGACGTCCCGTTGTGGTGGATGCGGATGGTGTCGAAGCCGGACGGCCCGTAGAGCAGCATGTCGAGGTTCACGACCCCGAGGATCTGCTCGCCGGCCATGGCGGCGGCCGTCGCGTAATCGATGCTGCCGCACAGCCCCTGCTCCTCGCCGCCGAAGCAGATGAAGCGCACCGTGAAGTCGAAGTCGATGAACGACAGCACGCGCGCCGCCTCGAGCACCGCCGCCGCGCCGCTGCCGTTGTCGTCGGCGCCGGGCGCGTAGGACTCGGGGATCGCCGGGTTGCCGGCGGTCGCGTCGAGGTGGCCGCAGATGATGTAGACCAGCTCGGGGGCGACCAGTCCCGGCTTCTCCGCCACCACGTTCCAGGTCGAGAACGGCCCGCCCCAGGACGGTGCTGCCGCCCAGAACTCCTCGACCTCGGCGTCGAGGCCGTAGTAGGCGAAGACGTCGCGCGCGTACAGGCAGGCGTCGTGATAGGGATCGGAGCGCGCGTTGCGGGTGAGGAAGTCCTCGAGGTCCTGGATGACCGCCTGGTAGCTCTGATCGGTGACGGCCTCGAGAAGGCCGGGGATGATGTCGTCGAGCAGGGCGAGGTCACGGGGTGGGCCGGCCGCCGGTGGCGCGAGCGGCGGTGACGCCGCGGGCGACGCCAGCACGCGGAGCGGCACCACCGCGCGCAGGCCATCCAGCCCCGGCGAGTCACCCGCCATCTCCCGCCGGATCAGCAGGAAGCCATCGCGCTCGAGAAGCACCGCCCCGAGGCGCGCGGCCGTGGCGCGTCCACCTGCGGCGGCGGAGCCCGTCTCGCGCAGCACCGCGCCGAGGTAGGCGCGCGCGGCGAGGTCGCCCGAGTCGAGGACGGTGTGCGGCGGCAGAGCGGCGCGCCGTTCCGCGGCGACGCCGGCCACCAGCCAGTCACGCTCGACGTAGAGGAGCTCGACCGTGTCGAGCCAGGGGGCGTCGCCGACCTGCCGCAGATCGGCGTCGACGAGGACGAGGTGGTCGGCGCCGGCGCTGAAGCCGGCGCCGGCACTGAAGCCGGCGCCGCCTATGGCAGCCGCGACGAGCAGGAGGGCGAGCATGAGGTGTCTCCCCGGGGGATCGATCGGGGTGGGACCCCGAGACAAGCATAGCCCACCGGCCCGGCTGGCGTCACCCGGACCCTAGTCGCCGGTTCCGGCGCTCTCCTTCACCGGCTCGCCCGCCGCCTCGGCCGCCAGGTC
>JASFRE010000360.1:0-5140 GCA_050115055.1 Candidatus Eiseniibacteriota bacterium
AGCCGATCGAGCTTGAGAGCGGGAGTCGGCGTCTCGATGTTCTCGACCGAGCGCGCGGTGACGGCCCCGTTCTCGATGGTGAGGATCAACGCCGTTCGACTCACGTCGAACACCGGTGAGATGCGTCCATCCCAGACCGTCAGTGCCGCTGTCATGGCTCGTGCTCCTCCGGCGGCACGCACGGCGCATGAATCGGGCCAGCGGAGGGGGATGGTTCCGGGACGGCGAAGCGACCGCCGTGACAGCGGTTTGCCGACACCATGGCGGGCCAGGCGTTTCTGGCTGGGTCGCGCAGTTGCGACTCAGGGGATTGCCCGGAGTGGATGGAACGCGACTCCCCGCTGCCTCGGGGCCGGCTCGACCGCGCGTCCGGTGGTGGCGCACCGGGGGAACGCGCCGGGTGTCGCCGCCGCCTACCCGTCGCGGCGGGAGCGCCCGTCGTGCTCCGGCAGATCGATCCCGAGCTGCCGGACCTTGCGGAAGAGGGTGCTCTTGTGCATGCCGAGCTCCCGCGCGGCGGCGCGCCGGTTGCCAGCGTGACGCTCGATGGCTTCCCGGATGGTGCGGGCCTCGATGACCCGCAGCGTGTCGGCCAGCTTGTGCCCCGCCGCCGGGACCGACGCCACGGGAACCAGCTCGCCCGGCAGATGCTCGAGCTCGATCTGGCCGTCGCGGAGCAAGACGAAGGCATGCTCGATGACGTTCTCGAGCTCACGCACGTTGCCGGGGTAATCGTGCGCGGTCAGCACCCCCAGCACATCGGGGCTGACGCTGGTCACGCGCTTGTTCTGGACGGCGTTGAAGGCATCGAGAAAGTGCCGGACGAGCAGCGGGATGTCCTCCCGCCGCTCTCGCAGGGGAGGAAGCTCGAGCTTCATGACGTTGATGCGGTAGTAGAGGTCCTGTCGGAACCGGCCCGCGTTGACCTCGGCCGCGAGGTCGCAGTGGGTCGCCGCGATCACGCGCACGTCGGCCTCCTCGGCGCGCGTGGCACCGAGCGGCTCGAACCGTCGCTCCTGAAGCACGCGCAGCAGGCGTACCTGCAACGCCTGGCTCACCTCGCCGATCTCGTCGAGGAACAGGGTGCCGCCGCGCGCCAGCGTGAAGCGGCCGGGCTTGTCCTTGTTGGCCCCGGTGAAGGCGCCGGCCTTGTATCCGAAGAGCTCCGACTCGAGGAGCGTGTCGGGGAGGGCACCGCAGTTGACGGCAACGAAGGGACCCCGGTGGCGACCGCTGAGCCCGTGGAGTACGCGCGCCACGAGCTCCTTGCCGGTCCCGGTCTCTCCCTGGAGCAGGACCGTGCTCTCGCTGTCGGCGATCCGCGGGAGCACGTCGAGCAGCTGGCGCATCGCCGGGCTGCGGCTGACGAGATCCCCGACCTGGGAGCGCCCCCTCACCTGGGTCCGCAGCTCCTCGATGACGCTCAGATCTCGAAACGTCTCCGCGCCCCCGACGACCGCGCCGCTCTCGTCACGCAGCAGAGCGGTCGAGACGCTGATCGGAACCCGCTTGCCGGTCGCGTTGACGATGAAGGTGGCCTTGTTCACCACGGCCACACCGCTCTCCATCGTGTGCCGCAGCGCGCAGTCCGCCTCGCACATGCTGGCCCGGAACACGTCCGCACAGCGCCGGCCGATGGCCTCCTGGCGGGAGATGCCGGTGATCAGCTCGGCCGCATGATTGAACGACAGGACGTGCCAGTCCTCGTCCACGGTGAAGACGCCGTCCGAGATGCTCTCCAGGATCGCGTCGGTGCCGACGGTGGTCGGAGCACGCGGCTTGCAGCCCGCCGCCCGTTCAGAGAGCCGGACCCTCCCGGCTCCGGCACGCGCGGGCTCACGGCACCGCGTGCGATTGCGATGCGCCGCCTCGTGGGGTGCCGATCTAGGCATGGTTGCCGTGATGGTGCTGACAGGCCATGCCGGGCTGCATGAGCTCGAGCTGACCCGCCGCGAGTGCGGCCACCACCTCGCCGACCGTCGCGTGCTGCGACAGGTAGACCTTGATGTTCGCGGCGCTGAACCTGTTCAGCGCCCCCATGCCGATCCCTCCGACGACCATCGCGTCGATCTGCTCGCCCGCGAGCGACTGGACCGGCATGCACATGCCGTGGCCGTGATGCTGATTGCCGTTCTCGATCGCGCGGCTGTCGCCACTCTCGGTGTCGACGATCATGAAGTACGGCGCCGAACCGAAGTGAGGGCAGACTGGGCTCTCAAGACCGCCATTCGACTCCACAGGAACACAGATTCTCATCGTGACCTCTTCTCGCTACGCTGGTTGCTCGCGTGCCTGAGGCAGCAGACCCGTCGCCGCGCCAGCTCGATCGGACCGCCCTCGATGCGCAGCGCCTTGCCGTGCACGAGCGCGTCCGCGATCTTCCGGTGAGCCGCGATCACGATGCGGCTGAAGGTCGTGCGCGAGACGTCCATCTTGCCGGCTGCCTCCTCCTGGTAGAGGCCATCGAGGTCCGCGAGCCGGATGGCCTCGAACTCATCGAGGGTCATGACGACCTCGTCGAGCTCGATGAGCGGGATACCGATCGGCTTGAAGCTGGGCGCGGCCGGTCGACCGGCGATCCGGCGGCGGCAGTAGGGCCTGGGCAACGTGATGACCTCCGGCCTCATTATGCACATATGACCATAACTGTCAAGCGGGCGGGCGGGGCCGAGGGCGGCCGGGAGCCGAGGGCGGCCGGGAGCCGAGGGCGGCCGGGAGCGCCGGGGGTGACGGTGGCGACCTCCGGCAGCCACCCGTTCCCGGGCGGCCTGGCATCGCGGTGGCGGGTGCGTCCGACCCTCACTTGCACGGCAGGAAGCGGACCGTCGTCTCCATCTCGCGCAACACCTCGCCGAGCGCCGCCACGGTCGCGTCGACGTCCTCATCGGTGGTCGCCGCCGACAGTGACAGCCGCACCGAGCAGTGCGCGTCGGCCTCGCTCACTCCCATGGCGATCAGCACGTGGGTCGGCTTGGGGGACCCCGATTTGCACGCCGAGCCCGAGGAGAGGGCGATGCCGTGCTGGTCGAGGGCGACGACCAGCGACTCGCCGCGCAGCCCCGGCAGCGTCAGGTTGAGCGTGTTCGGGAGGCGCGCCTGCGGATGGCCGTTCAGCCGCGCCTCCGGCACGAGCTCGCGGATCCCGGCCTCCAGCCGGTCGCGCAGTGCGGCGATGCGCGGTGCCTGGTCGACGGCGCGCGCCGCCAGCTCCGCCGCCTTGCCGAGCCCGACGATGGCCGGCACGTTCTCGGTCCCGGCGCGCAGCCCGCGCTCCTGCTGGCCGCCGTGGACGAGCGGTGTGAGGACGACGCCTTTCCGCATGTAGAGCGCCCCGACACCCTTGGGGCCGTGGATCTTGTGGCCCGAGAGCGTCAGCAGATCGACCCCCAGAGCCTCGACGTCGACCGGGATCTTGCCGATCGCCTGCACGGCGTCGGTGTGGAAGAGGACGCCTGCCGCGCGGGCGATCGCGGCCAGCTCGGCGATCGGCTGGATGGTGCCGACCTCGTTGTTGGCGAGCATGATGGAGACGAGGAGCGTGTCGTCGGTGAGTGCCGCCTCGAGGGCCGCCGGATCGACGCGACCGTGGCAGTCGACGTCGAGGTAGGTGACGTCGTAGCCGAGCGTCTCGAGGAAGGCGCAGGTGGCGAGGATGGCCGGGTGCTCGACGGCGCTGGTCACGAGGTGGCGGCCGTGCTCGCGGTAGGCGAAGGCGACGCCCTTGAGTGCGAGGTTGTCGGCCTCGGAGCCGCCGCCGGTGAAGAGGATGCGGCGCGGGCGGGCGCCGACCAGGCGCGCCACCTGACGTCGCGCACGCTCGATCGCCTCGCGCGCCTCGCGCCCCGTACCGTGGATGCTCGACGGGTTGCCGTGCGCGTCGGCGAGGTAGGGGAGCATCGCCTCGCGCACCGCCGTCGCCACCGCCGTCGTCGCGTTCTGATCCAAGTCGATGCGGCGGGCCGGCGCGGAGCGCTCGTGTCCGTTGCCGCCGACCGCCGGCTGCTCGCAGCGTGTGCCGTCGCGCGCACCGTTGCCCGCGCTGTCGCCCGCGCTGTCGCCCGCCGCGCTCTGCCGCGTCGCGTCGGTCCCCGCCTCGACCCGCTTGACCTCGCAGAGCAGCGCCTTGTAGACCGGGAAGCCGGAGATCGCGTCGTGGTTCGAGAGGTCGGTCAAGAGGTTGACGTTCCAGTCGCGCCAGGCTGGCGGACCGACCGGCGTGCCGCCGCCCATGCTGCACTCGACGGCGCCGCGCACGATGTCGTCGGTGACGACGGCGCGGAACGGCACGGCGCCGCGCGGCGTCTCGACCCGCACCAGGTCGCCGGTGTCGATCCCGCGCTCGGCTGCATCGGCGCTGTGGAGCTCCACGGTCGGCTCCGGGTGGTCGGCCACGAGCCCGGCCACCCCGTGGTGCTGCGAGCGGAAGTCGGTCTGCGGGCGCGCGCCGGAGTTGAAGACCAGCGGGTAGCGTGCGTGCACGGCCGGCGCCGCGCGCGGTCCCTCGCTCGGCTCGACGTAGCGCGGCAGCGGCTCGTACCCGTACTCCTCGAGCACCGTCGCGTGGATCTCGAACTTGCCGGTCGGGGTCGCGAAGCCTGGCCGGCCATCGGCGCGCAGGCCGCCCTTCTCCCACTTGCGGTACTCCATCATCGGCACGTCGCGCTTGACCCAGCCGCCGGCCGCGCGGACCTCCTCGAGCGTGTAGCCGGAGCCCAGGAGTGCGTGGCGGATCATCGCCTCCTCGGTCTGCGGATAGCGCTCGCCGTAACCCAGGCGGGCGGCCAGCTCGGCCATGATGCGATAGTCGTTCCGGGCCTCACCGGGCGGCTCGAGGAGCTTCTCCCGCAGCCGGAAGATCGGGCCGTACACCATGTAGGAGTCGATCTCGAACAGCGTCGTGGCCGGCAGCACCAGGTCGGCGTAGGCGGCGTCGGCGGTCAGCTGGCGGTCGATCGTCACCAGGAAGTCGAGCGCCGCGAGGGTCTCGTGCCAGATCGGCGTCTCGGGCCAGGAGGTCAGGATCGAGGCGCCGTGCACGATGAGGGCGCGGATCGGGTACGGGTCGCCGCGCAGCACCGCGTCGACCAGCCCCGAGGCGTGCGACTCGCCGCGATAGTCGCTGTAGAGCGGGAAGCGGTCG
>JASFRE010000361.1:0-5136 GCA_050115055.1 Candidatus Eiseniibacteriota bacterium
TCGCCCGGCGTCGGCGGTCACCTGTCGACCTACGCCTCGGCGGCGACGCTCTACGAGGTCGGCTTCAATCACTTCTTCCGTGGGCGCGACGGTGACTCGATCGGCGATCAGATCTACTTCCAGGGCCACGCCTCGCCCGGCATCTACGCCCGCGCCTTCCTGGCTGGACGCCTCACCGAGGACCATCTCGATCACTTCCGCCGCGAGGTCGAACGCGGTCGCGGGCTTTCCTCCTACCCGCATCCCTGGCTGATGCCGGACTTCTGGGAGTTCCCGACCGTATCGATGGGGCTGGGGCCGATCAGCGCCATCTACCAGGCGCGCTTCAACCGCTATCTGGTCAACCGCGGCTTCCTCGACCCGCAGCGCGAGCCGCGCGTCTGGGCGTTCCTGGGCGACGGCGAGACCGACGAGCCCGAGTCACTGGGCGCGCTGTCGATCGCCGCCCGCGAGGGGCTCGACAATCTCACCTTCGTCGTGAACTGCAACCTGCAGCGGCTCGACGGCCCGGTGCGCGGCAACGGCAAGATCATCCAGGAGCTGGAGACGGTCTTCCGCGGCGCCGGCTGGAACGTCATCAAGGTGATCTGGGGCCGGGAGTGGGATCCGTTGCTCGAGCGCGACACCGACGGTCTCCTCGTGCAGCGCATGGGCGAGGTGGTCGACGGCCAGTACCAGAAGTACTCGGTCGAGTCGGGCGCCTTCACCCGCCAGGACTTCTTCGGCCAGCACCCGCAGCTCGCCGAGCTGGTGGCGCACCTGTCGGACGACCAGATTCGCCGCCTGCGCCGCGGCGGGCACGACGCGCGCAAGGTCTACGCCGCCTACGACGCCGCCTGCCGCCACGAGGGGGCGCCGACCGTCATCCTCGCCAAGACCGTCAAGGGCTGGACGCTGGGGGAGGGGGCCGAGGGCCGCAACGCCACCCACCAGCAGAAGAAGCTGTCGATCCAGGAGCTGAAGGCGTTCCGCGATCTCCTCGAGCTGCCGATCCCCGACTCGCGCCTCGAGGAGGCGCCCTTCTACCTGCCGCCGGCGCACAGTCCCGAGATCGAGTACCTGCGATCGCGGCGCGAGGAGCTGGGCGGTCACCTGCCGCAACGCTCGACCGAGCAGACACCGCTCGAGGTGCCGGACGTCGACTTCTTCCAGGAGTTCCTCGAGGGTACGCGCGAGGGGCTCGACGTGTCGACGACGCAGGCGTTCTCGCGGCTCCTGGCGCGGCTCCTGGCCCACGAGGGCATCGGCCGGCGCATCGTGCCGATCATTCCCGACGAGGCGCGTACCTTCGGTCTCGAGGCGCTGTTCAAGAAGTACGGCATCTACTCGACGGTCGGGCAGCTCTACGAGCCGGTCGATCACCAGATGCTGATCAGCTACCGCGAGGCCAAGGACGGGCAGATGCTCGAGGAAGGTCTCAGCGAGGCCGGTTCGATGGCCAGCTTCACGGCGGCCGGCACCGCCTACGCGACGCACGGCGAGCCGATGATCCCCATGTACGTCTTCTACTCGATGTTCGGCTTCCAGCGCACCGGCGACCAGATCTGGCTGGCCGGCGACATCCGCGCCAAGGGCTTCCTGCTCGGGGCGACGGCCGGGCGCACGACGCTGAACGGCGAGGGGTTGCAGCACGAGGACGGCCACTCGCACGTTCTCGCCAGCACGGTGCCGAACGTCTGCGCCTACGATCCGGCCTACGCCTACGAGGTGGCGATCATCATCCAGGACGGGCTCCGGCGCATGTACGCCGACTGCGAGAACGTCTTCTACTACATCACGCTGCAGAACGAGCCCTACGCCATGCCGGCGATGCCGGAAGGCGAAGGCGTGCGCGAGGGGATCCTCCGGGGTCTCTACCGGCTCAGGCCGGCGGCGGCCGAGCCGGAGAAGGACGGGCTCCGCGTGCAGCTCCTCGGGTCCGGCTCGATCCTCCGGCAGGTGCTCGGTGCGCAGGAGCTCCTGGCCGAGCGCTTCGGGGTGGCGGCGGACGTCTGGAGCGCCACCAGCTACCAGGAGCTCCGGCGCGAGGCGCTCGCCACCGAGCGCTGGAACCGCCTGCATCCGGACGAATCGCCGCGGCGGACGCTGGTCGAGCAGCTGCTCGACGGGGCGCCGGGCCCGGTCATCGCCGCGACGGACTACATGAAGTCGGTGCCGGACCAGATCGCGCGCTGGGTGCCGGGTGGTCTGACCCCGCTCGGGACCGACGGCTACGGCCGCAGCGACTCGCGCGAGGCGCTGCGGCGCCACTTCGAGGTCGACGCGCCGTCGGTGGTGGTGGCGGCGCTGTGGCGACTGGCGCAGGCGGGGGCGATCGAGGCGTCGACGGTCACGGAGGCCATCCGGACGTTCGAGATCGACCCGGAGCGCGCCGATCCCAGGGTGCTGTGAACACCGAGCCCACCCGCCTCCTATCACCGTCCCGGATCTCGACTCTGGTCGAGACCCTCGAGCGCGACGGCATCGTCCAGGTGCCGGGGCTCGTCGACGCCGAGGCGCTCGCCGCCATGCAGCGCGCCTTCGGCGCCGCCGTGCGCCACCCGAGCTGGAACACCTGGCGCGGTCACGAGCAGACCGACCGATTCCGGCGCATGGTCGAGGACATCCTGCTCCTCGACCCGGCATTCCAGGCGCTCGGGCTCGATCCGCTGGTGCGCGAGGTCGCGGCGGCCTACATCGGGCCGCGGTTCACGCTCACCGAGGTCAGGAGCTGGGAGACGGTGGCGACGCGCCGCAGCTTCCACGGCTGGCACAACGACGCCTGGTACGACCACGACCTCGAGGAGGTGCCGCGCGAGCTCAAGCTGGCGCTCTACCTGACCGACGTCGAGACCGGTCACTTCTCCTACATCAAGGGCACGCATCACGACACCCGCCATCGCCACTGGCGTGATCGGGAGGTCGCCCACCTCGAGGACCGGATCGTCCACATGCAGGCGCCGGCCGGATCGACGTTCCTGTTCGATACCGCCGGGGTCCATCGCCAGTCGTCGCCCTGCCTCGCACCGCGCTGGGTGGTCATGTACAACTACCATGACCCGGCGCTGCCGCTGCAGGAGATCGACGTCAGGCAGTACCGCTACGCGCCGCTCCACCTGAACGCCGCCTTCCTGGGCGGGCTCGGCGAGGAGGAGCAGCGGGTGCTCGGCTTCGGCAACCGCTCGACCTGGCGGCGGGGCTTCCGGCCGCCGCGGCGTTTCGCCACCACCCACGACGCGATCGCGCGCTGGCTGCGGGCGCGGCTGGTGGTCGAGGACGGCCTGCAGACGGTGCGCGAGGTGGTGGACGGAGTGCGGCGGCGGCTCGGGGGGCGGCGCGGGTAGTGCGCGGTCGGCGGCGCTGCGGGCGCGGTGCGGCGGTGCTATGCTTACTGGAGGCCTCGCTGGCTCGTCGCGCGTTGCTCCCCACAACCGGCGGTCGGGCCCCATCCATGTGCACCGCAGGGAGGAACGTCATGCCGGCTCGTCGCTGGATCAGTCCACGCCTCGTCTCGGGGCTCGTCACCCTGGTCTGCCTGGTTCTCACGGTCGGGTCGCTGGCCCTCGCCGGGGACCCGCCGTCACCGTCGGAGCCGATCCAGCTCGAGTTCGAGGACGACCCGCCAGGCATCCCGGCGCAACCGGTGCCGGGCGCGCCGGCCGCCGAGACCGTGCGTCACGCGCGCGGCATCCAGACCCAGGCCAACGTCGACGAGTTCGGCGCCAACATCCCCGGTGACGCGGCCAACGAGCCGACCATCGCCGTCAACCGGCTCGCACCCAACCACATGTCCATCGCCTGGCGGCAGTTCGATACCGTCAACTCCAACTTCCGGCAGGCGGGCTGGGCCTACTCGACCGATGGTGGCCGCAGCTGGACCTTCCCGGGTGTGCTCGAGCCGGGCGTCTTTCGCAGCGACCCGGTGCACGATGTCGCGTCCGATGGCAGCTTCTACTACTCGAGCCTGATGTCGAGCTTCCTGACCGATCTCTGGGAGTCCACCGACGAGGGCGCGACCTGGGAGCCGCCGAGCGACTCCTATGGCGGTGACAAGCAGTGGATCGCCGTCGATCGGACCGGCGGCATCGGCGACGGCAACATCTACGAGGCCTGGAGCACGTCCGGCAGCTGTTGCGGCAACAACACCTTCACGCGCTCCATCGACGGCGGCCAGACCTTCATGACGCCGATCCAGCCGCCCAACAACCCGGTCTGGGGCACGATGGACGTGGCGGCGGACGGCACGCTGTACCTGGCGGGCGTCAATATCAGCCAGCGCAACGTGTTCTACGTCGATCGCTCGGTCGACGCGCAGGATCCGGCGTTGACCCCCACGTTCCAGTCGACCACGGTCGACATGGGTGGATCCCTCGTCGCCTTCGGCGGCCCCAGCTGCCCCAACCCGGACGGACTCCTGGGGCAGGTCTGGATCGCCGCCGATCCGTCGCGGCCGGGGTACGTCTACCTGCTGTGCTCCGTCGATCCGTCCGGTACCGACCCGCTCGACGTCCACTTCTCGCGCTCGACCGACGGCGGCATCACCTGGAGCGCGCCGTTCAGGGTCAACGACGACGCCGAGCACGCCGACGCCTGGCAGTGGTTCGGCACCATGTCGGTGTCGCCGGACGGGCGCATCGACGCCATCTGGAACGACACGCGTGACACGCTGATCCCCAACTTCAGCTCCCTCTACTACGCCTACTCGACCGATGGCGGTGTCACCTGGTCGGCCAACGAGCGCATCAGCTCGTTCTACGACAGCCACATCGGCTTCCCGCAGCAGGACAAGATCGGCGACTACTACTGCATGGTCTCCGACGACGTCGGGGCCAGCGTCGCCTGGGCGGCGACCTTCAACGGCGAGGAGGACGTCTACTTCACGCGCATCGGCGACTGGGACTGCAACGTCAATGGCGTCCCCGACTCGCTCGACGTCACCACCGGCACCAGCCCGGACATCAACGGCAACTTCATCCCGGACGAGTGCGAGGCGCTGGTGAACGCGGTCGAGGAGGGTGGCGAACCGGGCGCTGGCATCGCGGTGGCAAGTCGATTGCTGCGGCAGAACCGACCCAACCCGTTCAACCCGCGCACGTCGATCGCGTTCGAGGTGCCGGAGGGCGCCGGGCAGGTGCAGCTCGCCGTCTTCGACGTCGA
>JASFRE010000362.1:0-5126 GCA_050115055.1 Candidatus Eiseniibacteriota bacterium
CGACACCAGGTGCACGCCGCGCATCCTGCGTCGCCCGCCCCGCCACCGGCGAACGCATGGCGTCGACGCGCTAGGCGGCCGTCAGACGACGGAAGCAGGTGAGGTGACCATCGTAGAAGAAGATCTCAAAGTCCGGTGGGAGGTAATCGCGCAGACAGTCGGCGATGCTGAAGATGACCACCGGCTCGTCGGTTGCCGCGAGCTCGGCGGCGAAGCGCTCGTAGAAGCGCGCCCCCTCGCCCTCGGGACGCACCGGCCGGTAGAGGTAGATGAACCCCATGCCGCGCGGGTGCGTCTCGAACACGTCGCCGACCACCCACTCGACGCGCTCCCCGGGGATCCCCAGCCAGCCCTGCAGCGCCTGGCCGGCCTCGACCATGCGGTGCGAGATCTCGATCTGCACGGTCCGGCGATGCGGTGCCAGCACCTGCATGAGGAGCCCCTGGAGACCGTTGCCGGCTCCGAGGTCGCAGGCCACGGTGTCGGGACCCAGGTGCGGTGGCGCCTTGAGGATCGGCGACAGGCCGCCCGCATGACACCAGTAGCCGCCGGTGGCATCGACACGACGGCGCTCGTCGGGGGTGTAGGGCGCCTCGTGGCCGTGCACGTGGCAGTAGAGCTCGAGGAATGCCTCCTCGAGCGTATCGGCATCGACGCCGCCCTCGATGCAATCGAGAAAGCGCGCGCGCAGCTGCACGTAGCGCGGGTAGAGGCGGTGCGGGTCGGGAGGGGGCGGCAGTGTCGCGAAGAGCCGCATCAGCTCGACGAGATGGCGCCGCTCGTCGGGCGGCCACTCCCCGTCCTCGAGCATCGCCCACAACCGTCCGCTCATGCCGAGCGGCGCGGGGTGGATCCGTGTCGGCACGTCGGTCATGCTTGTCTCGCCGGTCATCGCTCGCGGCGACTCACCGGTCAGCGGACGATGACCAGGCGTCCGGTCCAGCCGGCGCGGCGCGCGTCGCCGCGGAATTCGAGATAGTAAACGCCGTCTGCGAGCCGCCGTCCGCTCTTGTCGCGGCCATCGAAGGCGAGCTCGCCGGGCACCAGGATGTCGTTCCAGGCTCGACGCAGGCGCCCCTGCACGTCGTAGAGCACCAGCCTGCCGCGCGCCGTGCCCGGCGTGTCGAGGCGGAGGGCGGCCCCGGGCCGGACCGGGTTCGGCCGCACCCTGAAGAGCCGGCTGAGTGCCGGCGCCGGTTCGACCGGTACTCCTGCCGGGTCCGGCTGGAACTCGTCCGCACCGATGTCCACGTAGGTGATGTCCCCGCTGCCGCTGTTGGGCACCCAGAGGTCGTCGATGCGCTCCTCGCCATCGAAATCGAGCTCCGGGCAGCCGGGTGCGTAGAGACCGGCGTCGATGCAGGAAGACCCGGCCTGGAGATGGAAGGTCGTGTCTCCGGCGGCGAAGGCGGGATCGGTGTTGATGTTGCCCTCGCCGGCGTAGGCCGTGTCTCCCTCGACACAGGAGTAGGTGAGCGTCAGTGCCGAGAGCGCGTCGACATAGACCTGGTTCGAGTTGCCGTAGATCACGTTGTTGTGGGCGGTGGCGGTGGCGCCACCATAGCCGGCGTTCGACTGCTGGACCTGCAGACCCCAGAAGCACTGCGTGAGGGTGTTGTTCCAGAGCTCCGCCGTGGAGCCGTCGGCGATGCGAATGGCGCGCGCGCAGTCCCAGATGATGTTGTTCGAGATGGTGACCAGGCTGGTGTCGGCCACCGAGATCCCCTTGTCGGCGCAGGTATGGATGTAGTTCCCCGAGATCGTGCCGATGAAGCCGCCGTCGACGTCGATCCCGTCGTCGTCGTTGCCGGCGATCACGTTGCCGGTGATCTGGACCGGCGACGGGTTCAGCCCGTACTCGATGGCGTCCTGGCCGGCGTACTCGATCACGTTGTCGACGACATCGACGCTGCTGTAGATGGCCGAGATGACCTGACCGCGGAAGGTGATGAAGTGGTTGCGCGCGACGATGCCGGTCGCGTAGCGCAGCCACGCCCCGCCACCGTAGAAGTCGTCCTCGAACTCGCAGTCGGTGATGCTGACGTCCGAGCTGCGCGCCGTGACCGCCCCGGTCAGATCATAGGCCTGGTAGGTCATCGGCTGCGTCCGGTAGATGCGTGTGTGCTCGATGCGTGCGGTGTCATCGGTGCCGTGCAGGCAGATGCCGCCCCAGCGATTCGGAATGAGCAGCGTCTGGAAGACGATCATCGAGTCGGCCGTGCCGACGCAGTGCAGGTTGCCGAGCACGATGAGCATGGCGTCCTGGGCGGCCCGGACCCAGACCCCGGGCTCGATGGTCAGGGTCGCCCCCTCGTCGACGATCGTCACCCCGACCAGCGTGTAGGAAGCGCCGATGGCCGTCATCGTCGAGTCCGAGCTGATGTGGTAGACGCTCTGAGCGGCGGCAGGCGGCACCATCGACACGAGTGCGGCCAGCACGAGCATGGCGAGGGCGACGGGCGCACCGCGGCCCGCGGCGCGGCCGTGGCGTGACGAACGCGGGTTGGTGACCGGGCACCGGCTTGCGAGCATGCAGATCCTCCAGGTGCAGCGAGGCGGGGGCTGGCTGGCGCGCGGCATGCGCCGTCACGCGGCTCGGGGCCACGGGGTGACCGCCAGCGGTTGGTGCGGGACCGGGGTCGGGCCCCCGCCCCGGTCGGTGGGCAGGCCGGGGCCGCTGGCGGGCTGGAAGCACCGTGATCGTTCTATTTTAGCAGCTTTCGTCGGCGACGGACAGGGCCACGAAGGCCCCCTACCGGACCAGCACCAGGCGGCCGTCGGCGCGCCAGGGCCCGCTCTCCAGCCGGTGGAAATAGACCCCCGACGGTAGCCGCCGCCCCCGTGCCCCGAGGCCGTCCCAGACCACCTCATGGCTCCCGGCATCGACCATGCCGTCCACCAGTTCCCGCACCAGGCGCCCGCCCGCGTCGTAGATCCGCAGGGTCGCCGGGCCCCGCACCGGGACGCCGTAGCGGATGGTGGTCCGCGGATTGAACGGGTTGGGGTGGGCGGCCGCGAACGCTTCCGGCGGCGTCGGCGTCAGGGCCAGGGCATCGGTCGAGTAGGTCACCTGCTTGATGAGCCAGGCCTCGGGGTCGAGGCTCACGAGGGTCGGCTGGCCGTCGACGTGGAACTCGAACGCCTGCGAGGCCAGCGAATCCCAGACGGTGAAGTTCTCGGCGCCGAGCGACGTCAGGATGCGCACGTCGACCGGCATCTTGAAGATGGGGCCGGTGGTCTGTGTCTGGTTCAGGTAGAGGGTCACGTCATAGCCACCGCCTCCCGACGGCGCCGACTCCCACAACTGGTTGTAGATCGGGAACCCCGGACTGTAGATCCACTGATCGAAGAACCACGTGAGGTCGCGGGCCGAGGCCTCTTCGAACTTGAGGCGCATGTCATCGGTGTCCGCGGACCCGTAGCGGTACGCCGGCTCGTTCGTGTAGGCGAACACGCCGTCGAAGAACGGACCGTCGCCGAGCACGTGACGCAGCATGTGGAGCACCCAGGCGCCCTTGTAGTAGATGGCGGCGTGGAGCGGCGGGTTGATGCCGTAGAGCTGGAGGTGCGCGTAGCCCATGACGCCCAGGCCGTTCATGTAGTTGTGATAGTAGGACGATCCGTAGAGGCTCTCGTAGTAGAGCGCCTCGCACAAGGTGGCGAAGCCCTCCTTGCACCAGGCGTGGCTCCACTCGGTCATGGTGATCATGTCGCCGACCCAGGAGTGCGACAGCTCGTGGGCGACGACGAAGTCGTACTGGGGGGTGCCGGTGATGAAGCCGAAGCCCATGCTGGTGCAGGTCTGATGCTCCATGGCACCGGGGTGCTGGAACTCGGCGATCGCGTACTTCTCCTCGAGAAACGGATACTCGCCGAAGATCGTGCGGTAGTACTCCATCATCTGGATGTTGTCCTGCCACGAGATCTGGGCGTCGGCGAAATCCTCCGGATAGGCAAAGTAGTCGACCGGCATCGTCGTGATCCCGTCGAGCGCCGTGTAGATCTCGGTCCAGCTCTCGAAGTCGGTCGTCGCCAGCGAGAACAGGTAGGTCGGCATCGGGTAATCGTGCACCCAGTTGTAGGTCGCGGTCCCGTTGCCGTTGTCGACCACCGAATCGAGGACGCCGTTCGAGACCGTGACCAGCGTGTCCGGCGCGGTGACGTGGATCGAGAAGGTCGCCTTGTCCTTGGGATCATCCTTGCAGGGCCACCAGGCCGGCGCACCGTAGGGCTCCGAGTAGGTGAGGACCATCGGGATGCCGTTGTGGTTCGAGAAGCGGAACGGTGCTCCCGGATAGTACGGCAAGCCGTGATAGGTGACCGTGATCGTGAACTGCTCGCCCGGCTGGTAGACGCCGTCGAGGGTGACGATGAGTCGCGGGTCCGCGTGCTCGTAGGTCGCCGGACCGCCGTTCACGGTCAGCGCGTCGACCACCATCGGGTCGAAGAAATCGAGGGTGACCTCGGCGAGGTCCGCGATCGCCGCCGTCGCCGTCATCGCCACCTCGCCGTACAACACCGTGCCGGGGATGTCGTAGGTGAGAGCCACGTCGTAGTGGTCGACGTCGTACTCGTCATGCACGGCGCGGGCCGCCGGCGCGACCCGCTCGGCGCCGAGCCGTGCCCGATGGGCGTAGAGAAACGCCTCCCGGTCGGCGGCGCTGGGGACCGGCGGGGCCTCGTCGAGCCCGGCAAAAGCCAGGGACCCCAGGCATCCTGCGGCGATGGCGAGGAGCGCGCAGAGCGTCACCCAGGGCAGGGGCCGGGCGTGCCGTCGGGATCGGGCGATGCGGGTCGCGAGCGGTGCAAGCCGGAGGCGGCGGTGGCGGTCGGGCATCGGAGTCACCCCCAAAGGAGGAAGCTGTGGGCTCGGGCCGGTTCGGTCCCTCGGTCCGGGCACCGGCAGGCGGTCCCGGCGGGCGCCGCGGAGCGGTTGGAGGCGGCGCCCAACACCAGTTTACCACGCCAGGACCTGCCGCCCCCACCGGGGACGCCCCCGACCATCCGGCCTGAATCCCCGCGGTGGCCGCCAGATCGTAATGATTGCAAGGTAGCAACCTCTATGAACCAACCGGAGAACGACAGGGCGGACTCGAGCCGGAGGGCGGCCGAGCGGCTGCGTGTGG
>JASFRE010000363.1:0-5123 GCA_050115055.1 Candidatus Eiseniibacteriota bacterium
TGCCGGTCATCTCGCCACGGTAGAGGCGGCCGAGGGTTTCGAGATCGAGCTCGCAGCCGAAGCCCGGATCGGGGGCCGGTCCGGGACGCAGCTCGACGTCGCCACCGTCCAGCGGCACCAGGTGCCAGATACCACCGGTCTCTCCCGTCACCTGCACCTGCACGACGGTCGCCTGGGTCTCGATCGGTGCCCAGGTGAAGCGGGAGGCGAGTTCGAAGAGGAGAGCATGCGGATCACTGGGCGGGTCGCCGGCCGCCGCGACGGCGGCCTCGCCGAGCGGCCCGGCCAGCATCAACGTCGCGACCAGGCCGAGGGTCACCGCCCGGGGTACGAGCCGGTCGATGCGGGTCGTCATGGCTTCCTCCTGCCGGCGCCGAGCGGCCCGGCGGCGCGAGCCGGCGGTGATCGGCTCCGTCAGATCACGAACTGGATGAAGCGCAGCACGTCGAACCAGTCGGTCGCCTCGAATCGGACGCGGCGCTCATCCTCGAGGCGCGCGCCCGGGTAGAACGAGCGGCCGTAGGCCAACGTCGCCTCGTGGTACTCGATCTCGACCTCGAAACGCTCCGGCAGCGGCGCCAGGCAGCGCGCGGGATCGCCGCGGAGAGCGCGCTCGACGCCCTCGGCGATCAGACGGCAGCTCACCGCCGGATGCCGGCTGACCGTCGAGCGACCGTGACCGTGCTGCGTGGCGACGGTCTCGATCGCCGCGGCGTGGCGCCGCGCCTGCTCGCAGACCGACGCGTCGCCGGCCACGAACACCACCGGGACATCCACCGACTGCGCAGTCATTGCGTTCAGCTCGAACTCGGCGACCGGTGCACCGTTCAGCCGGAAGACGCTGACAACGCTGCCCGACATCGTGTGCGCCATCGGCGAGCCGCCCGACCCGGCGCGCGCATGATAACCGACCATCAGCACCGCGTCGTAGCTGGCGTCGAGCTCGTCCATCATGCAGAACGGATGACCGCTCCAGCCGCGCGACAGCCGCGCGCACTCCGGCAGCGCGGCCGCCACGATGTTGCGTCCTGTGCCGTGCGCGTCCTTGACCAGGATCTCGGTGGCGCCGGCCGCCACCGCCGCCTCGCAGGCGGCCCGCACCTCGGCAGTCATCTGCTCGCGGAACGGTGCGTAGTCCGGCTTCGACTCGGTCGCCTCGTCCCAGTGGGCGATCCCGGTCACTCCCTCGATGTCGGCGCTCACGAAGATCTTCATGGTGCCCCCTGGCGCGCCGTCACCGCGACGCGCCTCACCCCGAGCCGCAGGGTCTCGCCGTCGATCGCGTCCTCGGCGACGGCGGCGCCTTCACCGGGCGGCTCGGCGCGCAGCTCGACGGAGAGCGTCTCCTGGCAGATGGTGTCGCCCCAGGCGGCGATCGCCGCCGCGAGCTCGCCGCTCGCCTCGTAGCGCGTGATGATGCGGTCGTCGAGCTCGAGGTCGGCCTCCTTGCGCAGCGCCTGGATGCGCCGGATGACCTCGCGCGCCCGCCCCTCGGCCACGAGCTCCGGAGTGAGCGCGGTCTCCACCGCCACGGTGACCCCCTGGTCCGAGGCCACCGCCAGGCCGGCGCCCTGCTCGCGGCGCACGACGATGTCCTCGGGCTCGAGCTCGATCGCACCGCCGGCGAGCTCGAGGGTGACCGCGTGCCCGGCCTCGACCTCGCGCACGATCGCCGCCGATGCGGTCGCCTCCATGCCCTCGAGCGCCGCGCGGATGTCGCGGAGTCGCTTGCCGAAGCGCGGCCCGAGGCGCCGCAGGTCTGCCTGCAGGCGATAGCCGACCAGCGACTCGGCCGCGTCGACGAACTCGATCGCCTTGACGTTGAGCTCGTCGAGCACCAGCGCCCGGCAGGCCGCGTCGATCCGCATCCCCTCCGGCAACGCCACCCGGACCGCGGCCAGCGGCTGCCGCACCTTGAGACTGGCCCCGGCACGCGCCGCGTGCCCGAGTGTCACCACCGTCCGGGTCGCGTCCATCACGGCGTCGAGGTCCGGGTCGATCCAGCCCGCATCCGCCTCCGGCCACGAGGTGTGATGCACCGACTCCGGCGCCTCGGTGTCGACGCCCCGCACCAGGTTCTGGTAGATCGCCTCGGTAACGCAGGGGACGCAAGGCGCCAGCAGGCGTGCGAGCGTCGTCATCACCGTGTACAGCGTCCGGTAGGCGATCTGCTTGTCGTCGTCGGCCTCCGACTTCCAGAAGCGCCGGCGGCTCCGTCGCACGTACCAGTTGGAGAGGTCGTCGAGGAAGGTGTCGACCAGCCGCGCGGCCTGCTCGGGCTCGTAGCTCTCGAAGCGCGCCGTGACGTCGCGCACCGTGACCTGGAGCCGGGAGAGGATCCAGCGGTCGAGGAGCGTCGTCACCTCGCGATCGGCCTCGCCCATGCCCTGGCGCCACAGCGACGTCTCCGGCTGCCAGCCGTCGACCCGCGCGTAGGTGACGAGGAAGCTGTAGACGTTCCAGAGCGGGATCAGGAACTGGCGCCTGACCTCACGCGCCCGCCCGTAGCCGAACAGCATGTTCTGCTCGGGCGTCGTCGCGCAGTACATCCAGCGGATGACGTCGACCCCCATCTCCTCCGCCGCCTGGTCGAAGGCGATGGCGTTGCCCCAGGACTTGTGCATCTCACGGCCGTCCTCGGCCAGCAGTGTCGCGTAGGAGAAGACGTTCCGGAACGGCGCGCGCCGCTCGAGCACCGTGCTCATGGCGATCAGCGAGTAGAACCAGTTGCGAAACTGCCCCGGAAAGCTCTCCGAGATCAGATCGGCCGGGAACCACTGCTGCCAGTGCTCGCGATCGGTGCGGTAGTCGAGCGTCGAGTAGCCGACGATGCCGGCGTCGAGCCAGGGGTTGCCGACGTCGGGAATGCGGCTCACGGTGGCGCCACACTCCGGACAGGCGATCCGCACCGCGTCGATCCACGGCCGGTGCGGCGAGTGTCCGTCGAACGCCTCCCAGCCCTCGACGGCGCGCTCGCGCAGCTCGTCGCGGCTCCCGATGACCTCGAAGTGGCCGCAGGCCTCGCACTCGTAGATCGGCAGCGCCAGTCCCCAGTAGCGCTTCTTCGAGATCATCCAGTCGTGCATGTTGCGGAGCCAGTCGAGTTCGCGCGCCAGGCCGAACGACGGATGCCACGTCGTCTCGTTCCGCACCACCTCCATCATCTGGTAACGCAGGTGGCGCTCCTTCTCGGCTTCTGTCACCTCCTCGTAGGGCTTGTCGAGCTGCTCCCCCATCGAGATGAACCACTCGTCGACCAGCCGGAAGACGAGCTCCTCCGAGCAGCGCCAGCAGACCGGGTAACGGTGCGTGTAGTCCTCGATCCGATGCACGAGGCCCTTCCGCTCCAGGTCCTCGAAGATGCGCGGCGCGGTGTCGTGCACGCGCTCGCCGCTCAGCCAGCCGAAGCCCTCGATGAACAACCCGGTGTCGTCGAGCGGTGCCACCGGCGGCAGGTCGTGCTCCCGCCCGAGTGCGAAGTCCTCGGCGCCGCAGCCCGGCGCGATGTGGACGATCCCGGTCCCCTCCTCGGCGCCGACCTCCTCCCACGGGATGACGTGATGACGCTCGACCGCACCGGCGGCGCGTGGTGCCTCGAGCTCGTCGAACGGTCCGTCGTAGGCCCAGCCGACGAGGGCTGAGCCGGGACGCTCGTCGACCACCCGGTGCTCGCCGCGCACGGCATTCTGGAGCGCACCCTTCGCCAGCCAGAAGCGCTGGCCCGCCTGCTCGACGAGGACGTACGGCATCTCCGGATGCACGGCGGCCCCGACGTTGGAGGTCAGGGTCCACGGCGTCGTCGTCCAGACGAGAAGGCTCTCGCCGGCACGCTCGCGCAGCGGGAAGTGGAGGAAGATCGAGGCGTGCGTCAGCTCCTGGTAGCCGTCGGTCACGATCTCGTGCTGGCTGATGCCGGTGCCGCAGCGCGCGCACCAGGGCATGACGTCGGTGCCCTTGTAGATCCAGCCGCGCTCGAAGCAGCGCTTGAGCATCGCCCAGATCATGAAGTTGTTCTCCTCGGAGAACGTGAAGTAGGAACCACCGAGCTCCCGACGCCCGAGCCGCCCGACGACCCCCTCGACCGAGTCGGTCACCGTCCCGGCCGGACCCTCGTAGGTGATGGTGCGGGCCGGGTCCTCGCCGAGCTGCTCGGCGAGCCAGCGCAGCCGCTCCGGATCGTCCCACTCCATCCAGTAGCCCAGGCGGATCGACTGCTCCGTCTGCAGCGCCGCGAAGCGCAGCACCCGCTGCTTGCAGGCGGTCACGAACCGATCGAGCCCATGGGCCTCGATGTCGCGCTTCGACTTGAACTCCAGATCGCGCTCGACGCCCACCTCGACCCACAGCCCCTGACAGTCGAAGCCGTTCTGGTAGCGGGTCTGATAGCCCTGCATGGCGCGCAGCCGGTGATAGAGGTCCTTGTAGGTCCGACCCCAGGCATGGTGGACGCCCATGGCGCCGTTGGCGGTGATGGGCCCGTCCTGGAAGCTCCACCGCGGCGCGTCCCGCCTGAGCTCGCGGAGCCGCTCGAAGCTGCGCTCGCGGCGCCAGAAATCCAGGATCCGCCGCTCCTGGTCGATGAAGTCGATCGTGTTCGGCACGTCCTTGAACATGCAGCTCTCCGGGACGATGGAGGTGTCGGTCGTCGGTTGCCGGCGTCGCGGTCCGTGGCGGCCCGTGGGTCCGGGCGCCGCCTCGCGGGAACGGCTCCAGGGCGGAGAATCTAGCACAACCGGCGCCGGCAGGCAGCGCAACGGCCGCCGGACCCGGTCCGGCGGCCGCCACGCGGTCATCCTGGATGCTGGAGAGCCGCCGCGATCCCGGCCGGGGCGTCGCCCGGAGCCGGCGCGCGGCGACACCCGGTCAGATCGACACGATGCCGCCCATGCCGGAGACGCGCCTGAGCGCGTGGCCGTCGGCCGGTCCCTCGATCTTGCGGCCCAGGGCCTGGACGATGATCCCGAGCTCCCACATGAGCTGGTCGAACTGCTCCGGCCGGAGCGACTGGTCGCCGTCGGAGAGCGCCTCCTCCGGCCGGTGGTGCACCTCGACCATGATGCCGTCGGCGCCCACCGCCACCGCGGCGCGCGACAGCGGCGTCACCTTCTCGCGCCGGCCGGTGC
>JASFRE010000364.1:0-5105 GCA_050115055.1 Candidatus Eiseniibacteriota bacterium
GCCGCGGCCGTCGTGTCGCCACCGGCATCTACTTCTACCGCATCCAGGCCGGCGCCTTCTCGGCAACGGGCCGTGTGGTGCGCATTCGATGACGAGAGCGATCCGCAGCGTCCTGCCTCGACGGTACCGGCCAGGCGCGCTGGCGGCACGGGCAGGTTCGGCTATTCCGGCTCGACCCACCCACCCGCGGGTGCATCGTGGGGGACATTCCACCCGAAGTAGACCTCGACCTCGACGAGCTTGCCGTCACGCACGGTCAGCACCTCGCTGTTGCGGAAGCACCGTCCGTTCCTGCTCCGGATCTCGTAGGTCACGAACACGCAGTCGCCCTGGTGGAACAGGTGCACGAACTCGATTCCGGCGACCCGCTCGTGATTGGGCCAGCACCTCTCGAGGTAGGCCGCGCGGTCGAGGCCGTTGTCGAGGGGGCTGGTGAAGCGGAACGGGTCGCCGATCAGCGCCTCGATGGCGGCACGATCGCTGTCCGCGTAGGCCTGGAAGCAGCGTCGCGCCACCTCCTCGGGATCGGTCGGCATGGGTCATCTCCCTTCGCGGCATGACACCATGTCGCGCCGCCGCTCGTACGGACCAACTTCGCCTGCAAGCGCCGCGCGGTCAGCGGATCAAGGTGACGCGGCCGGTCACGGTGCCCGCAGGGCCGCCCCCGTCGAGCCGGTAGAAGTAGTTCCCCGGCACCGACCGCCGGCCGCGCGTATCGCGTCCGTCCCAGATGACGCGCACCGGCGCACCGGCGGGGCGGGCGTCCGCGCGCGGCGCCTGCAGCCGTCGCACCAGGCGACCGCTGACATCGTGGATCGCCACCTCCGCGCCGGTGGCGCCGGCGAGCAGCGGCAGATCGAGCTCGATCGCGGTCTCGGCGTGAAACGGGTTGGGCACCGCGCGCGTGACCCATCGATCGGCGCGTGGCGCCGGCTCGCCGCCCACGGTCGTGGTGGCGCCGCAGTGGACCGGGAACATGCGGAGCTCGTCCCCGATGAACCAGTTGACGGTCGCCAACCGGCAGCCGTCGACGGCGAGGGAGAAGGCGTAGACGTTGTCCAGCGCACCGATGCGGGTCACCGCCGTCGGATCGGAGAGATCATACACGGCGACCGCCGAGGCGTACGGCGCGTACAGCAGCTCGCCCGCCACGAAGATCCTCGCCAGCGCGGGGCCCGGTCCGACCACCACGGGGGCACCAGGCACCGAGAGGTCGAGGATCTGGAGCTGCCGCTCGAACACACTGACCAGCGCGAACGCTCCGGCGAGCTCGATGTCGACGACCTGGTTCTCGGTGGTGACGGTCTCGACGTGCACCGGATGGAGCGGGTCGGCGACGTCGATCACGTGCACGCCCCCGTACCCGACGGCGTACACGTACCGGCCCAGCACCGCGAGATCGTTCAACCGGTACGGCAGGGTCACCGAGCCGAGGAACGCCGGATCGCCGCCGACATCGACGATCCACAGACGCTCGTCGCTCTGTCCGTCGATTTCCGTGACGACGAACGCGAGATCACCGTCCACCTCGATCTGGACCGCGCGCTCGCCCGGATGAACGCCGAAGTCGAGGAGGCCGTCGATCTCGATGGCGGAGGGATCGGAGACGTCGAAGCGGACCAGATCCGGATCGACGACATAGGCGTGGTCGCCGTCGACATCGACCGAGCGATGACCGTGGGGCGACGACTCGCGATCGAGCAGTCGTGGCATGGCCGGGTCCGAGACATCGACCGTGGCGAGCTCGTGCACCTCCGGGTCCTGGTAGCTCGAGTTGGCCAGGTAGACCACGTCACCGCGCAGCTCAATGTCGAACGGCTCGTCGGTGACGTCGAGCGTGCCCAGCGGTTCGGACGAAGGTTCGGTGGCATAGTCGACGCAGGGTGAGCAGTCACCGGCCAGGGCCGGCGTGACCGATCGCCCCCGGGACATCGCGCCGGTGACGGACAGGGTTGCGGCGAGCAACGAGACGGTGACGCGGGAGTGCATGGTGGGACCTCCGGGAGCCATGGGGCACAGTCCCCGGTCCTGCGAGACCGGAGTGCAGCCTGGGGGGACTTGACGAGGGGACGGCTGGAGGGGACTCCCGAGTACCGGTCGCCGGGCCCTGCCGGCGACCTCGCATGTTCAACATAGTGAGCGTGGCGTCGTCTCGTCAACCTCCCTGACGCCGGGCAGGTGACCGTGGACGGGGATGTACCTGGGATCACCAACGCCCCCCTGTCGCCCACCGCAGCACGGGACCCGCAACGCCGTGCACCCCCCACCGGCCACCCGGGCCGCTCGTGAATCCGATTGCCGGACCGCGTGATCCGAAGTGGGACAGCCGTGATCATCACCCCGCCGCCCTCGACGACACCTCCCGACCCGATCCGCGAGCTCGACCCATGACGGCACCGTCCAGGACCACGCCCGACCAGCCGACCGGACCGGTGGGAGCGCGTCGGTCCGTCGATCCCGCTCGACGCGGCCCCGACGGCGCGCCCGACCTGGCGGCCGGCCGGATCCTCGCCGGTCGCTACCGGATCGATGGCGAGATCGGTCGCGGTGGCATGGCGACCGTCTACCGGGCGCGCGACCAGGAGCTCGAGCGCGACGTCGCGATCAAGGTGCTGCACCGCCGCGATCTCACCGGCGAGCAGGGACGGCGACTGCTCCGCGAGGCGCGCGCCGTCGCCGCCCTCAATCACCCGCACATCGTCACCATCCACGACGTCGGTCTCGAGGGCGAGATCCCGTTCATCATCATGGAGCTGGTGGACGGCAACAACCTGCGCCAGCTCGCCCGGGCACCGCTGGGCCGCGTCGTCGAGATCGCCTGCCAGCTCTGCCGCGCGCTCGAGCATGTACACGCCCGGCAGATGGTCCATCGTGACCTCAAGCCCGAGAACGTCCTGGTCACCTGGGATGGCGACGCGCCGACCGTCAAGCTGGCGGATCTCGGGATCGCGCTGTCGCGCGCGCACACGCGGCAGACCGAGGCCGGCACCCTGGTCGGCACCGCGCTCTACCTGGCCCCGGAGCAGGCGCTGGGCCGCCCGGTGGACGCCCGCGCCGATCTCTACGCGCTCGGGGTCGTGCTCTACGAGCTGATCGCCGGACGTCCACCCTTCGAGGGCGACGATCCGCTCACCATCGTCTCGCAGCACCTGCACGCGCCGGTGGTGGCCCCCCGCGCCTTCCGGCCCGACCTGCCGTCGGCGCTCGAGAGCATCGTCGTCGATCTCCTGTCCAAGGACCCGGCACGGCGACCCGGATCGGCGCGCGAGGTGCTGGCACGATTCGACGGGCTGGCGTCGACGAGCCCGGCGTCCGGCCCGGCCGCCGCTCGGGCGCCGATCGACCGTCAGGTCGATGCCGGCGATGCAAGCGACACCGACCTGCCAAGCGGCGACTACGTGGCGCTGCTCGACGAGCTGGTGCGCGGCCGGCTGGTCGGTCGCTCCACGGAGCTCGCCGAGCTCCGTGACCTCTGGCGGCGCGCGGGACAGGGCCACGGTCACATCGCCCTCGTGTCGGGCGAGCCCGGGGTCGGCAAGACCCGGCTGGCGCGGGAGCTCGTCGCGCAGGCCCAGTTCGAGGGCGCCGAGGTGCTCGCGGGTGGTTGTTACGAGTACGACGCGACCACGCCGTACCTCCCCTTCGTCGAGGCGCTGCGCGCCTGGGTGCAGCGTCAGGACGACGCGACGCTCGCCGAGAAGGTCGGTCCCATCGCCTGCGAGCTGGTCCGGCTGGCGCCCGAGATCGCCGACCGGTTGCCCGGCATCGAGGAGCCGCCGCGGCTCGAGCCGCACGAGGAGCGGCTGCGGCTGTTCGACTCGGTCGCCCGCTTCCTGCGCACGCTGGCGGCCGAGCGCGGCCTCCTCGTCTGGCTCGAGGACCTGCAATGGGCCGACCAGGGAACGATCGCTCTCCTGCACGACATCCTGCGTCACCTGCGCGATGCGCGGTTGCTGGTGCTCGGCACCTACCGCGAGGTCGAGCTCGATCGCGTTCACCCGTTGTCCCGGGCGCTGATCGACTGGAACCGCGGTCGCCTGGCAACGCGCGTCCAGCTCGGCCGCCTGACCCCCGACGGGACCGGCGCGGTGCTGGCCACGCTCCTCGGGCAGGACAGCGTCTCCGGGTCCTTCGTCACCGCCATTCATGCCGAGACCGACGGCAACCCCTTCTTTCTCGAGGAGACCGTCAAGGCGCTCATCGAGCAGGGCCAGATCCACCGGCATGACGGCGAGTGGATCGCCTGCGACGTCCAGCAGCTGACGGTGCCGCAGAGCGTCCGCGCCGCCATCGGACGGCGCCTCGACCGGCTCGACGCGTCGAGCCTCGAGGTCCTGCATACCGCGGCGGTGATCGGCAAGGTCTTCACCTTCGACGAGATGCGGGCGGCGTCGCCGAGCGGCGAGGACGAGCTGCTCGACGCGCTCGACGTCGCCAGCGCCGCGCAGCTGATCGAGCTGCTGCCCGGCGAGAGCTTCGCCTTCACCCACGACAAGATCCGCGAGGTGCTCTACGAGGAGCTGAACCCGGTGCGCCGCCGCCGCTTGCACCGGCGCTTCGCCGAGGGGCTCGAGCACCAGCTCGGCCAACGCGCCGACGAGCACGCACAGGATCTCGCCCACCACTACCTGCAGGGCGGGGCAATCGAGAGCGGCATGCGCCACGCCATCGCCGCGGCGCGCCGCGCCGAGCGGGTCTACGCGCACGACGAGGCGATCGAGTGCCTGGCGCGGGCGCGCGAGTGCGCCGAGGAGCTCGAGGACACCGAGGTGTCGCGCGACATCGAGGAGCGGCTCGCGGCCGTCCATGCCGCGCGCGGCGACTCCGACGCCACCGCCCGCCACCTCGAGCAGGCACTGGCGCGGTGTCAGGCGCCGTCGGAGCGACTGGCGCTCCAGGCGCGGATCGGCGAGGCCTACGCCTCGACGGGCGATCCGCGCGGCCCCGAGTACCTCGAGGAAGCCATCGCCGGCCTCGATCCCGACCGGCAGCCGCTCGAGCTCGCCCGCGCCACGGCGATGATGGGCCGCTTCCACCACTACGCCGGGGATCACCGGCGGTCGGCCGAGCTGATCGGCCGCGCCATCGAGCTGGCCGGACCGCAC
>JASFRE010000365.1:0-5091 GCA_050115055.1 Candidatus Eiseniibacteriota bacterium
GACCGATGGCGGGGCGACCTGGGTCGAGTCCCCGAGCGCGCCGCCGGCGACGTACCCCGAGCACGGGCTCACCGGCTCCTTCGCCTGGGTTGGTGATCAGCTCGGCGCCTTCGGGATCTGGGAGCACGCGATCTGGCGGACGACGAACGGCGGTGCGGACTGGCAGTCGGTCCCGTCGAGCATCCAGCAGGTCGCAGCGCTGGCGCTCGGCGACGACGGCATGGGGCTCGCAGGTGGCGATCTGGGGATGCTGGAGCGCACCACCGACTCCGGTGCGACCTGGGAGAGCATCCCGAGCCCGACGGTCGTCCGCGTGTTGCAGCTCGTGTGGATCGAGAACGACGAGTACTGGGGCTCGACCCATCAGCAGGGAGTGTTCCACAGCACGAATGCGGGCGGCGACTGGGAGGCGCACGAGCTGGGCGAACCGTTCGATCTCGTCGAGGATCTGGACTTCGCTGGCAGCGAACGCGGCTGGGCCGTGGGGGAGCACGCCGGCGCCGGGGCGATCTGGAGGTACGATGCCAATCCGGTCACGGCGATCGTCGTCTCGCCAGCGCCGGTCACGCGCGCCATCTGGAGCTATCCTAACCCCTTCAGATCCCGGACCCGGTTCGGGCTCGAGGGCACCGGCACGGAGGCGGTCGAGATCGCCATCTACGATGCATCCGGCCATCGAGTCCGGACACTCGGACCCGCGAGGCTGGAACGGGACGGCCTGGAGTGGGACGGCCGCGATGGTGCCGGGCGGTCGGTGCCGGGCGGCGTCTACTTCTATCGGACCACCGGATCGGACGGCGAGTCGCTCACGGGCAGCCTGATTCGCGTTCGTTAGGGGCGTGGGACGTCATCGCCTGCGATGATCGGGGCCGCGCGCGACCGGCGGGCACCTGCCAGCTCCCGCGCCACATCACGATCGCCTGGATGCTCGGCCGGTCGGTCCCGGTGCCTGCGCGTGCATGGTCGCCGGGCGGCGTGCGCCTGGATGGCCGGCCTCGCACACCGATCGAGCTTCGCATTCGCGACGACGGTGTTATCGCGGTGCACCGCCAGCCCGCGAACGCGCACACAGCCAACCCCCGTTGCCGAGGGCGCTGGCTACGAACCCACTCGGCGCGCGCGGCGTTCCCTGCCCCGCGTCAGCTCACGTGGAGGTAGTCGCCGCCGTCCTGGAAGCTCTGCGCGACCTGGTCGTGCACGCCGTGGACCTTGCTCCAGCTCGGACGGCTCTTGACCTTGGAGATCCACCGGTCGACGTTGGAGTACGCCGAGAAGGTCTGGCCGATCCAGTCCCCGACGGTCAGGATGCCGGAACCGAAACAGTCCGCGATGGTGAAGCTCTCACCGCACAGGTAGCTGCGGCCGTCGGCCAGATAGTGCCCGTCCAGCACCTTGAGCCACCGCGCCGCATTCTCGCGGCCGCGCTCGACGAGCGCATTCTGGGCCGCCACCGGCTCCAGTTTCACATGGGCCAGGGTCTGGGGATAGACGACGTGGTATCCGTACTCCCGGTAGAACTGGGTGTTGAACCAGTCCATCTTCTCGTTGACCCGGGCCCGCTGGCGGAGGTCCTTCGGGTACATCGGTGAGTCGTACTTGTCGGCGAGGTACTTCAGGATCGCCGAGCTCTCGGTCAACACGAAATCATCGTCCTCGAGCGTGGGGACGATGCAACAGGGGTTGAGCGTGGAGTAGGGCGGCTGAAACTGCGTGCCCTCGAACAGGTCGACGACGACCGGTTCGTAGTCGATGCCAGCCTCGGCGCAAAAGAGCATGATCGGTCTGCATGCGGTGGACGCGGGATGGAAGTGCAGCTTCATGGCGCGCGGTCTCCCCGTAAGGAAAATCACCTGAACGAGCCGGTGGGCGCGCGGAGCATAGCCGAAAACACGCTGTACGTCGACGTTCGAGCTCGACGCAGCGCCGTCCTTGTGCCGGGCGTACGAGGCGCCGGTCCGGTTGCCGGTTTACGACCGGCTCTCCGGCGGTGCTTCCGTTGGAGTCGATCTTCGGAACGCAGGGCAACTGTCGTCGTCCTCGAGTACGCAAGCCGGAACAAGCAAAGGGACTGCTGCCCCGTGATGACTCCGGTCGGAGTCCAGGTCGGGGCGAATCCCCGATTGCTCGTGCCGCGTCGTCGAGTCGCCAACCGTCCATTCCCGACTGAGTCTTCTTGCGCCCCAGAGCGTCTCCAGGGACATGTCGGTCGAATCCTCGCTTCAGGAGGGTCGCCAGGGGGCGCGGACCCTGGCGCGGTATCCGTGCTCCAGCCTGGTCGTCATCCTGGCGTTGGAGCTCGGAATCGGCGCGAAGACGGCGATCTTGCGGGTCGTCGACGGCGTCCCGCTGGAGCCGCTGCCGGCGCCGATGAGCGGTCCGCTCTGCGCCAAGGTGGCTGGCCTCTCGCTGCACGTGGCATGGGTCGTCGGCCCCGCCGATCGCGACGGGCCGGAGCGGCTGCGACGGTATGGACTGCGGGTGCTGTTCTTGCAGGCGCGGCTCGGCCGGCGTGACGGTGGGCGAGTCGCCGACCGGTTGCGGCGGCCATGGTCGAATGCGAGCGGCGCGACGCGGTCGGCGCTCGAGCCCGCCGAGCGACTCCGGTGGCTGGCGGCGCTATTGCCGGCGCCGTACGCCAACATGGTGCAGTGCCACGGCGTCTTCGCCGGTCGGTCGGTGTGGCGGTCCCGGATGCCGGCGCCCGTGCCGGGTCGGAACGCGAGGATCGGGAGATGGACGCACTCCGACTCCGGATGAGCCGGGCACGCGGGTCGCGGCACCCGGGCCAAGTGGCGGACCGCACCATCGGGAGTCCTTGGATCCGAGCACGATGATGCAGGTGAGAAGTGTCTGAAGTGTGGTAGAAATGTGGTAGAGGCCGGGTGTGTCGAGGCGCGGGTCCAGGTCAACGCCGCGCCGACGGGGTCTTCATCGCAGGCGTCGTGCACGACCTGGATCCGCTCGTCGGTCGTCACCGCCGGTGTCTCGCGCCTTCACGTGACGAGCCAGTCAGCTAGCGAGTGGCAGTGATGACTGAACTGCCGACCGCGATCCGCGGTCTGCCGACCCGCCTTCCGTTTACCGTCGCCATGCTGGCGGCGGTCCTGATCGTCGCATCGGTGAGCGGCACCTTCGTGCGTGCGCTGGGACCGCTGGTCGCGCGCCTTGGATTCGACGCCGCGCGACACGATAGCGTCGCTGACTGGTTCGCGCTCCTGGTGTCGGTGTTCTTCGTCGCGCACCCGCACTTCCTGATCGGGAACATCGCCGCGCTGGCAGTCGGTTGCGGCGCCTGCGAGCTGCGTCTAGGCACCCGCCGGGCGATCGCGGCCTGCTGGCTCGGGCACATCACCAGCGTGCTCGGCGCCGTCTTCGTCGCGTTCGTGCTCGGACGCCTCGGGGTCGCCTGGGCTGGCGTCGAGCAGATCACCAGTGATATCGGCGGCAGGAGCGGCGCGCTGGGCGCGGCGGGAGCCGTCATCGCCTCGTGGCCGGCGTTCGTGCGCAACCGGGTCGCGATGGGCGCGCTCCTCCTGTTCGGTGTCCTGGTGGTCATTGACCCGGGTGTCACCAGCGTGCGCCAGCTCATCGCGCTCGCCGCGGGGCTGGCGCTGGGGGGGTGGTGGGAGCGGCGGGCCGGCCGCGGGCGAGTGCAGCGGGTCCCGCGGCAGACCTGGGAGCGTGACCAGCGAGCGCCACTGCTCGGCTGGGGGCTAGGCGTTGCCGGTTTGGTGAGCGTGCTGAGCGCCTTCGTCTTGCCGGAGCATGCCGGCTTCGCGCGGCTCGCCGCATTGCTACCGCTCGACGCCCCGCATGCGCCGCGTCATCTCCTGTTCGCCATGGGCATTGTCCTGCTGCTCCTGGCGCGCGGTCTGGGGCGTCGGCAACGCGCCGCCTGGTGGGGAGCGCTGATCGTCCTCATAGCTGGACTCGCCCTGCACGCGCTGCTCGGTGCCAGTCGCGCGAGTCTCCTGCTCTCGGGGCTGCTGCTGATCGGTCTGCTCGCCTGGCGGCAGGAGTTCACCGCGCTCCCCACGACACCAGACCGTCGCGCAGCGTGGCGGTGGCCTCTGACCCTGGTCGTCGCGGTGCCCTGCTACGCGTTCGCGGGTCTCTACGCGCTCCGCTCGCAGTTCTTGCCGGCGCCCCGACTCGGCTCGGCGGTGCGAGAGTTCGGTGCCAGGCTGCTCTTCGCCGGCGACGTCCTGGCACCGGCCAACCACCGCGCCACCTGGTTTCTCGAGTCGGTGACACTCATCGCCTGGGGCGGACTGGTGGCGGCCGTGCTCGGGGTGCTACGGCTCGCCACCGCCCCGCGCGTATCGGCCGACGAGCACCGGCAGGCCGGCGAGATCCTGCGCCGGCACGGCTGGGCGAGTACCTCCTACATGACGTTGTGGGATGGCAATGCCGTGCTGCTTGTGCCGGGTGCCGGTTCGTACGTCGCCTACCGCGTCGCCTCCGGGGTCGCGGTGGCCCTCGGGGATCCGGTCGGACCGGAGGCGGGGAGGTCCCAGGCATGCCGCGCGTTTGCGAGCCACTGCGGTGCCCAGGGCTGGGACCATGTGTTCTACGGCGCGACCGGCAGTGCGGCTGCAGACCTCACCGCTCTTGGCTATCATCGCGTCCAGATCGGCGAGGAAGCGGTGGTGTCGCTCGATGCGCTCGACTTCCGGGGCAAGCACTGGCAGACCGTGCGCAGCGCCATCCACCGGGCCGCGCGCGAGGGACTCGGATTCCGGCTCTACGAGGGCGGCCGTCTGCCCGAGTCGCTCCGCGCGCAGTGCGCCGCGATCAGCGCCCAGTGGCTAGCTGGCAAGGAGCTCCCGGAGATGGAGTTCACCCTGGGCACGCTGCGCGACATGGATGATCCGGAAGTTCGCGTCACGCTGGCAGTCGATGCCGCCGGCACCGTGCACGCGTTTGCCGACTGGTTGCCGATCTACGCGCGGCGCGGCTGGGTGATCGACCTCATGCGCCGCCGCCCTGGCTGTATGACCGGCGCCATGGAGTTCCTGATCGCCTCGGCGTTGCTCGCCTTCCAGCAGCGCGGCGACAGGGTGGCGAGTCTGTCGGTAGCACCCCTCGCCG
>JASFRE010000366.1:0-5076 GCA_050115055.1 Candidatus Eiseniibacteriota bacterium
CTGGATCACGCTACAGTCGTGGGTTCCGGCCGGGGCGCGGACCCCGGCCGTCGACCGTGCGTGATCCGAGCGGATCGCGCCCCGACGCGGACCCCGTCCCCAGGAGCCTGCATGCGTTTCCATGCGTCGCGCGCCGCCCGCGACCGTTTCCAGCTCGACCCTGGCCACATCGGCGCCGACGGTTGCGTCACCTTCGGCGACTTCCACGCCGCCCGTCAGCTCGCCGAGCGACTGAACCGGACCCGTGACCTGGTGCGCTACCCGGAGCGCGCCGTCCGCGCCGGCCAGCTGAACGCCATGGGTCTGATCGGCGAGATCCTGCGGATCGTGGTCGAGGCGTACGAGGAGACGGCACGTCCCGGCGTGGTGGATGCCGCCCTCGCCTGGCTCGACGAGCGGCTCGGGCGCGAGTCGGTCGACGCGACCCTCCTCGAGTTCCTGGACGAGTTCCCGCCACCGGCCGTGCAGCGCGGCACGATGACGGCGGCGGACTTCCTGAGCGGAGCTGCGCTGCCCTCCCCGGCCGCCGGCGAGGCGCCGGTGACCTCGGCGACCGGCCGGCGTCTGGAAGCGGGGCGCCCGCGACGGTCCCACGTGCTGGGCGAGGTCCTGCAGCTCTGGCTGGCCAACATGAACCCGGCCCAGGCGCCGTTCCTCGATCTGTTCGACGACGCGCGCTGCGAGCGTCGGACCGTCTACCTCGAGCTCATCGCGCAGCTCCGCGCCTTCTTCGCCACCCAGCCGGTGTTCGGCCCGGACGCCGAGCCGCTGGTCGACCTGCTGCGCAGCCCGGCGATCGCCGAGCCGCACTCGCTGCCCGGCCAGCTCGAGTACATCCGCAAGCGCTGGGCTCACCTGCTGGGCCGCTACTACTACCTCCTGCTGACCGCCCTCGACCTGATCCGCGAGGAGGAGCGCACGGTGGCCGGTGGCCCCGGCCCGGCGCGGGTCTACGAGTTCACCGGTCTCGATGTCGAGCCCGAGCGCTTCAGCCCCGACCGCGAGTGGATGCCGCGCGTCGTCATGATGGCGAAGAACACCTACGTCTGGCTCGACCAGCTGTCGCGCCGCTACCAGCGCGAGATTCGCCGGCTCGATCAGGTCCCCGACGAGGAGCTCGACACGCTCGCCGCACGCGGCATGACCGCGCTGTGGCTGATCGGTCTCTGGGAGCGCAGCCCGGCGTCGCGGCGCATCAAGCATCTCTGCGGCAACCCGGACGCCGTGGCGTCGGCCTACTCGCTGCGCGCCTACCGGATCGCCGACGACCTGGGTGGCGAGGCGGCGCTCGACAACCTCCGGGACCGCGCGGCACGACGCGGCGTGCGACTGGCGAGCGACATGGTGCCGAATCACACCGGCATCGACTCGGAGTGGGTGATCGAGCATCCCGAGTGGTTCCTGACCCTCGATCACAGCCCCTTCCCGTCCTACTCGTTCGGCGGCGAGGACCTCTCCTGGGAGCCCGGCGTCGGACTCTACATCGAGGACCATTACTACAGCCGCGACGACGCCGCCGTCGTCTTCAAGCGCGTCGACCGCCGGAGCGGCGAGGAACGCTACATCTACCACGGCAACGACGGCACCCACATGCCTTGGAACGACACCGCGCAGCTCGACTACCTGCGTCCGGACGCGCGCGAGGCGGTGATCCGCACCATCATCGACGTCGCCCGCCGCTTCCCGATCATCCGCTTCGACGCCGCCATGACGCTCGCCAGGCGTCACTTCCAGCGACTCTGGTACCCGGAGCCGGGGACCGGCGGCGCCATCCCGACGCGGGCCGAGAACGGCCTCGACCGCGATGCCTTCCTCTCCCGCATGCCGGAGGAGTTCTGGCGCGAGGTCGTCGAGCGCGTCGCGCGCGAGGCGCCCGACACGCTGCTCCTCGCCGAGGCCTTCTGGCTCATGGAGGGCTACTTCGTCCGCAGCCTCGGCATGCACCGGGTCTACAACAGCGCCTTCATGGTGATGCTGCGTGACGAGGACAACGCCGGCTACCGGAGCGTGCTCAAGAACACCCTGGCGTTCGATCCGCAGATCCTGAAGCGCTACGTCAACTTCATGAGCAATCCGGACGAGCGCACGGCGGTCGATCAGTTCGGCAAGGGCGACAAGTACTTCGGCGTCTGCACGCTGTTGGCGACGATGCCCGGTCTGCCGATGATCGCGCACGGTCAGGTCGAGGGATTCGCCGAGAAGTACGGCATGGAGTACCAGCGCGCGCGCTGGGACGAGACCCCCGATCCCTACCTGGTCGGGCGTCACGAGCGCGAGATCTTCCCGCTGCTGTCCGACCGCTGGCGTTTCGCCGACGTCGAGCGCTTCCGTCTCTACGACTTCTGGACCACCGAGCAGGCGGTCAACGAGGACGTCTTCGCCTACTCCAACGATGCGGGCGGCGAGCGCTCGCTGGTCATCTACCACAACCGCTACGCCGACACGCGCGGCTGGATCCGCCAGAGCGTTCCGGTGGCGGTGCGCGACGGCGACGGGCGACGCGTCGAGGTGCGCGTGCTCGGCGACGGCCTGCGGCTGTCGCGGGAGGCGGGGCGCTTCGCGATCTTCCGGGACCAGGCACAGGGTCTCGAGTACATCCGGAGCTCGGCCGAGCTGTGCGACCAGGGTCTATACGTCGAGCTCGGCGCCTACGAGCGCCACGTCTTCGTCGACTTCCGCGAGGTCCAGGAGAGCGCCGAGCGGCCCTACGGCCAGCTCAGCGCCTTCCTGGACGGCCGCGGCGCGCCGAGCATCGAGGAGGCGATGCGGGAGCTCCTCCTGCAGCCGCTGCACGGACCCTACCGCGAGCTCGTCCACCCGGGATTCGTGCGCTGGCTGGTCGAGCAGCGCGCCAGCGACGCGCCCGGCGCCGTCGATGCGGCGCTCGACGACCTCGAGCGGCGGGTGGCGGTGCTGGCCCGGGCGGTCGACGCCCACCTGGGGCACCGCGACGCCGGCGACGGCGGCGCGGGGAGCGGCGGCGTGCGAGGCGGCGGGGCCGGCGATGGCGGTGCGCGGAACGCTGCCGCCGGGGCCGGGGACCGTCAGGACACGCCGCACGACGACCGCGCCACGGTGTTCGCACGGGAGCTGTCACGCAAGGCGGCGGCGACCTGGCACCTGCCGCGCCTCCCCGGCGCCTCGACGATCGAGCGCGACCTGGTCGCCCGGCTCGACGACGACCCGGCCGCCTGGCCGACCCTGCACGGCTGGCTCGTCACCCACGCGCTGGGGCGCCTCGCATCCGAGACCGATGTCGCCGAGCGCAGCCGCAGCTGGATCGACGCCTGGCTGCTGGGGCGGATCCTGATCCGCGCTCTCGTGGATCTCGGCCTCACGAGCGCCGAGGCCGGGCGCGCCGTCGAGCGCATCAAGGTCCTGACGTCGCACCAGCACTGGCATCGCACTCCGGGCACCGGTACGGCGCGGGTGCGGGCCATCCTGGAGCCGATCTTCCGTGACGGGGCGGCGCAGAGCCTGCTCGGCGTCAACCGCCATCGGGACGTGCTCTGGTTCAGCAAGGAGGGCTTCGAGGACCTCGTCGGGTGGCTGTTCCTGGTCGCCGCCATCGACCTGGCAGCGTTCGAGCGCCTGGGGGCGGGAGCGGCGGCAGCCGCAGCCGCAGCGCCGGGGAAGCCACCGGCGACCTCCCGGTGGTCGTCGCCAGCATCACCGGCGAGGCCGGCGTCGTCGCCGGCGCCGCGGGCGGCGCCGCGGGCGGCCGGCACCGCCGCGCCCACGCCGGCATCGCCAACCGCCACCGGGCCGGGGACGCTGGCCAGCGTGCATGCCACGGTGCGCGAGCTGCTCGAGGTCGCCGAGGCGGCCGACTACCAGGTGGAGCGGCTATTCCAGTAGAGCGCCAACATCCGGAGACACCGCCCGGGACCGCACCGGCCACCCCGCGCGGTGCGCCCTTCGCGACCGGCCGGGTGGCGACCATCGCCGCCGGCCACGCGGTCCACGACACCTACACGGCGTTCGTGCCGCCGCTGCTCCCGGCATTCATCGACAACCTGCGGATCTCGAGAACCGAGGCCGGTCTCCTCTACGTCTTCCTGCAGCTGCCGTCCATCCTGCAGCCGGTGATCGGTCATCTTGCCGATCGCGCCGACCTGCGGCTGCTCGTGGTGGCCGCGCCGGCCGTCGCCGGGGTGACGATGACCCTGCTCGGCTGGGCACCGTCGTACTCCTGGCTGGCGCTCCTGCTCCTCGTGGCCGGACTCAACACGGCGACCCTGCATGCCATCGCGCCGGTCCTCGCCGGGCGGCTCTCCGGCGGCAGCCTGGGGCGCGGCATGGGCTTCTGGATGGTGGGCGGCGAGCTCGGGCGTACGCTCGGGCCGCTGGTCGTGGTCAGCGGCATCGGCCTGCTGGGACTCGCGGGCCTGCCGTGGCTGGCGCTCGGCGGCATCGCCGCCTCGGCGGTGCTCTTCGTCAAGCTGCGACCGGTCACCCTCGAGGCGGAGCAGCTCCACCTGCGCCTGCCGTGGCGGCGCGCGCTCGCGACCATGCGCCCGGTCATGTGGCCGATGGCCGGTGTTCTCGCCGTGCGCGCCTGCGTCTTCGCATCCCTCACCATCTACCTGCCGACCTACCTCACCGAGGAGGGAGCCGACCTGTGGCTGGCGGGCGCGGCGCTGTCGGTGCTCGAGGGGGCCGGCGTCGCCGGTGCGCTGGTCGGCGGCTGGGCGAGCGATCGGATCGGCCGGCGGCGCGTGCTGGCGATCGCCCAGGCGACGACACCGCTCCTCCTGTTCCTGTTCCTGGCCACCGATGGCTGGCTCCGCTTCCCGCTTCTCCTGCTGCTCGGCTTCACGCTGCTGGCCATCGGTCCGGTGATCCTGGCCATCGTCCTCGAGAGCTTCCCGGCCAGCCGGTCGTTCGCCAACGGTGTCTTCCTGTCGCTCAGCTTCGCGATTCGCTCGATGGCGGTGGTGGTCATCGGTTTGGTCGGCGACCATCTCGGACTCGAGCCGGCATTCCTGGGAAGCGGTGTCCTGATGCTCGCGGGGTTGCCGCTGCTGGCCTGGCTGCCGGGCAGGCCTCGGGGAGACGGGAGCGCGGCATGATCCG
>JASFRE010000367.1:0-5045 GCA_050115055.1 Candidatus Eiseniibacteriota bacterium
TGGAAGGGCACCCGGCGCGGCTGGCCGCTACGAGCACCCCATCGAGTTGCCGCAGTTCAGGCACTTGTAGCAGGAGCCGTTCCGCACCGCCAGGTGACCGCAGGTGTCGCAGAACGGCGCATCGGCCATGTGGAGGCGGGCCTGTTGCGACAGCGGGCTCTCCGGCATCGCGCTGTCGCGGCCCCGCGTCGCCGTCTCCTCGTCGACAGCCACCGCCGTCTCGGCGGCGCCTGCGGCCGCCAGGCGCGTGTCGCCGCGCGCCGCATCGCCGGTGGGCTCGACACCCGACGCCCCGGCCCGCGAGTGGGCGGACCGCTCGACGGCGCGTTCCTCCTCATCGTCCTGATCCGCCGGCTCGATGTGCACGAAGTCCCGGCGGCCGAGGTACTCCATGCCAAGCACCCGGAAGATGTAGTCGATCACTGAGGTAGCGAACTTGATGTTCGGATGGTCGACCGGACCCTGTGGATCGAAGCGGGTGAAGACGAAGGCATCGACATACTCCTCGAGCGGCACCCCGTGCTGCAACCCCAGGGAGACGGCGATTGCCAGGCAGTTCATCAGACTCCGGAAGGCTGCGCCTTCCTTGTGCATGTCGACGAAGATCTCGCCGAGCCGTCCGTCGGGGTATTCGCCGGTGCGCACGTAGACCTTGTTGCCGCCCACCCGCGCTTCCTGCGTGAAACCGCGGCGCTTCTTCGGCAGTCGCTGGCGGATGAGGCGTGCTTCCTGTGCGGCCGCCGTGCGCTCGGCTGCCGTCCCCTGACCGCCGGCAGCCGCTGCCTCGCCATGCGGGCGGCCATTGCTGCAGCCGGTCACCTCCGGCTCGGCGACGGCCGTCGTGGCCGCGCCCGCCCCGTTGCCCGCCCGCTGGCCGCCCGGCTCGGAGTCACCGGTCACCGCCTCGGTGCGCTTGCCCGAGGACTGCAGCGGCTGCGACTGCTTGCAGCCGTCACGGTAGAGCGCTACCGCCTTCAGCCCGAGTCGCCAGGCGTCGAAGTAGGCCTCGCGGATCTCGTCGACGGTGGTCTCGTTCGGCATGTTGATGGTCTTCGAGATGGCGCCTGAGATGAACGGCTGGACGGCCGCCATCATGCGGATGTGCCCCATGTGGTGAATGCAGCGCTGGCCCTGCCGGCCGCAGCGCGTGGCGCAGTCGAAGATCGCCAGATGCTCGTCGCGCAGGTGCGGCGCGCCCTCGATCGTCATGTGGCCGCAGATCGCCAGCTCCTCCTGGTCGATCTCGCGCCGCGTGTAGCCGAGCGCCGCCAGCACGGCGTCGCCCCCAGCCTGTGCATCGAGCTCGAGCCGCTCGAGATCGCGCTGGCCGATGACCTGGGCGGAGAAGGCCTGTCGCAGGTCGAACACGGTCGGCAGAGCCGCCTCGATGCGCTCGATGGCCTCGGCCGAGAGTCCCCGGTCCTGCAGCTTGTCGGGATCGAGGTGCCGGGCCCCGTCGAGCGTCTGTGTGCCGAGCACGTGCCGGCGGATGTCGTCGATCTGCTGCGGGTCGTAGCCGAGTGCCGCGAGCGCTCGTGGCACCGACTGGTTGATGATCTTGAAGTAACCGCCGCCGGCCAGCTTCTTGAACTTGACGAGCGCGAACTCGGGCTCGATACCGGTGGTGTCGCAGTCCATGAGCAGACCGATCGTGCCGGTCGGCGCGATGACCGAGACCTGTGCGTTGCGGAACCCGTGCACGGCGCCGAGGTGAAGCGCCTCGTCCCAGCTGCCCCGCGCCGCCGCCAGCAGGTCGGCGGGAATGCCGTCACCGTCGATGGCGCTGTTGGCCGTGCGGTGCATGGCCATGACCTCGAGCATCGACTCCCGGTTCTTCCAGTAGCCGTTGAACGGTCCACGCCGGGCGGCGATCGCAGCCGAGGTGGCGTAGGCGCGGCCGGTCATCAGCGAGGTCAGCGCCGCCGCCATGTTGCGGCCGCCGTCGGAGTCGTAGGGCCGGCCCTGGACCATGAGCAGCGTGCCGAGATTGGCGAAGCCGAGACCGAGCGGCCGGAAGTCGTGGCTGTTCTGGGCGATCTCCCGGGTCGGGTAGGAGGCGAAGTCGACGATGATCTCCGTGGCGGTGATGAAGATCTCGATCGCATGCTCGAAGGCCTCGAGATCGAAGGTCCCCTCGTCGTCGACGAAGCGCAGCAGGTTGAGCGATGCCAGGTTGCAGGCCGAGTCGTCGAGAAACATGTACTCCGAGCACGGGTTCGAGGCGTTGATCCGTCCGGAGTGCTTGCAGGTGTGCCAGCGGTTGATCGTCGAGTCGAACTGCACCCCCGGGTCGGCGCAGCGCCAGGCAGCGCCGGCGATGCTCTCGAGCAGGTCGCGTGCCCGGTAGACCTTGGCCACCTCGCCATTGGTGCGCCAGGTGGTGGCCCACTCACGGTCCTCGACCACCGCGTCCATGAAGCCATCGGGGATGCGTACCGAGTTGTTCGAGTTTTGGCCGCTGACCGTCCGGTAGGCCTCGCCGTTGAAGTCGGGATCGTAGCCGGCCCGGACCAGGGCCAGTGCCTTGTCCTCCTCGCGTGCCTTCCAGGTGATGAAGGCCTCGATATCCGGATGGTCCATGTCGAGGATGACCATCTTGGCGGCGCGGCGCGTGGTGCCACCCGACTTGGTGGCGCCGGCGGCGCGGTCGAGGATCTCGAGGAACGACATGAGCCCCGAGGAGGTGCCGCCACCCGACAGTCGCTCGCCCTCGGCGCGCAGCGCCGAGAAGTTGGTGCCGGTGCCGGACCCGAACTTGAAGAGCTGCATTTCCCGCTTCACCGCCTCGGCGATGTCGAGCAGGTCGTCGTCGATCGACTGGATGAAGCAGGCCGAGAGCTGCGGGTGGGTGTAGGCGTCCGCGCACAGCTCGATCGAGCTCTGCTCCGGGTCGAAACGCCAGTTGCCGACCGGCCGGCCGGTGATGCCGTGGTGCTGGCTCAGACCGCAGTTGAACCAGACCGGCGAATTGAAGGCGCCGATCTGGTGGGCGAGCATGTAGGTGAGCTCGTCCTCGAAGGTGCGGGCGTCCTCGTCATCGGCGAAGATGCCGCCCTGCTCCTCACCGGCCTTGCGCAACGTCTGTGCCACGCGCTGGATCACCTCGCGCGCGCTGCGCTCGCTGCCGGTCTCCGGCACCCCGGCCTTGCGGAAGTACTTCGATGCCATGATGTCGGTGGCGAGCTGCGACCAGTCCTCGGGAACCTCCACCTCCGACATCTCGAAGACCGCCGAGCCGTCCGGGTTGAGGATGCGCGAGTCCCGGCGGGTCCACCGCACCGAGTGCAGCGGGTCCTTGCCTGCCTCGGTGTACAGACGGCGCAGCCGGGCGCGCGGTGTGACCAGCGTCGCGGCGGAGCTTGCCATCGCCGGCTCCGCCGGCGACGCCGTTGCGAGCGCCGCGGAAGCGACCGGCGCCGGGTCGGTCGAGCCGGGCGGTGCCTGGGTGGTGCGTTCCTCGGACAGGGTCTCGACGCATGGGGTGGGGTCGGTGGCCATGAGCGGCGATCCTCCTGGCACCCCCTTGGGGGCGAGCGACGACGGCAGATGGATGGCGGCTGTCTCGGCACGGTCGGAGGCAGCCGCAACGCGCCGTCATGGTCCCGGGGCACCGACCGAGGCAGCATGAGCGACGCGCACGTCCTGCTTGCTGCGATTTGGCAAGGTCCGGGCGCGGCGTGTCTGGTCTCGGCGCGGGTATGAAACGGCACGAGCTTCGCAGAGGTCCAGGGATTCACCCCCGTGCGCCCCCGGAGCGGGCGATGCATCGCCTGTCCAGATCTGATGGACGACACGCTTGAGGGGGCGGGTCCTTGGACCCGATCCTCAAGGTCGGGACCGGCGCACCGGGAGGGACGGCCACCCCAACATCTTGAGGACAGGGACTTGTCTATCGCAAGATCTTGGGGGAGTCAAAAGAAAAATCCCCGTGAAGGCTGTCTAAAGTTTTGCCGTCCGCGTCGAGGCCGTCCTCATGCGCTCTGCGTGGTGCGGGCGGTGCTCGGGCGCGTCGCCATGCGCCCTGGTCGGCCCCGGTGGCGCGGGGAGGCGATGCGCGGTGGTGAGACGGGGTGCGACGCCAGGCGCCACGCGCGGCGCAGTCTGGAGCCGCGTGGCTCGGGAGCGTCGCGCACGGACCGACGGACGCCCGGTCGATGCGGCGCGGGCGTCGGTGCGTCCCGGGCGGCGCCCGTTTGCGGACGTCCGCCGCCCTGCGCTACGATGGTTGGTGGCTGTGCCCGAGCCCGTCCGACCGGTGCCGCACGGGCGGTCGCCGGCCGGCCGTCACGCCACAGCCGTTCGCGGCGATGCCGCGCGTCGTTGCGCGGCCGCCTGCCTTCGCCAACCCGGAAGCTGCGCATGAGCCAGGTCGAACCGTATCGCCCCCAGCACAAGATCCGCTTCGTCTCTGCCGCCGCCCTCTTCGACGGGCACGACGCGGCGATCAACGTGATGCGTCGCATCATGCAGGCCTCGGGTGCCGAGGTCATCCATCTCGGTCACAACCGGGGCGCTGCCGAGGTAGTGGACGCCGCCATCCAGGAGGACGCGCAGGCGATCGCGGTGTCGAGCTACCAGGGCGGACACATGGAGCTCTTCCGCTACATCGTCGATCTGCTGCGCGAGCACGATGCGGCGCACATTCGCGTCTTCGGCGGTGGCGGCGGCGTCATCGTGCCCGACGAGATCCGCGAGCTCGAAGCCCACGGAGTGACCAAGATCTTCAGCCCGGAGGACGGGCTGGAGATGGGGCTGCAGGGAATGATCAACCTCACCCTGGAGCAGTCCGACTTCTCGACCCTCGAGGTGGACCCGATCGGCGATGCGACGGTCGACTGGCAGACGCCGAAGTGGGTGGCGCGGGCCCTGACCCGGTGCGAGCTGCACCGCGAGCGCGTGGCCGCCGCCCGGGAGGCGTCGGCTGCCGGGGGTGAGGGCGTGACGACGGTGGTCGCCGGCGATGGCGAGGCGCTGGAGGGCGTGCGCTTCGCCGCCGATCCAGATCGCGACGTGCCGGTGGTCGGCTTGACCGGGACGGGCGGCGC